>JAUVIS010000051.1 GCA_030592635.1 Candidatus Fermentibacteraceae bacterium
GTATTCTACTGGACTCTTCTTGAATGGTATTTTCATATGCGCATCTCCCTTGCTTTAATAAGTACTATTATACTACATCAGCTAAGGCATGTAAATGCATCTTGAAGCACTGCTGAATGTTAACTAGAATTGATCGTTCAAGCAGAAAACAACTTTTCGAATGAAAAGCACAAGAAATCTACTGGGAATGAAGGGGTTTTCTATTCTCGGTCACGCTCCTAGTCCATGTCGGAGAGATCTACACTCCAGTAGAAACCGTCGGAATCGACCCATACTTCCCAGAGAGTATATACATCGTCATCTTCATCCACAACTCTGAGGTCATAATAATCGTCTGCCGGTACATAGAATGTAAAGGTCTCGCCGGAAGCGAGAAGCTCTGAACCGAGGCGGTCATCACCCCATGGCGAATCGCTGGAATCTCCGTAAATATACCAGATTGTCCAGCTGCCGAGATCATTTTCTATGGTAATCGGTGCCGTTCCTCCGACGGAAGTGCTGCTTCCCCAGTTCTGCTCACCAAGGTCGTCGAGATCCACATACATACTGACTGTACCGCTTATGTTAACATTCCAGAATATGTATTCGTCCTCGTCCTCGTCGATGATTCTGATATCGTATGTACCATTGTTGAGCCTGAATGCTCTTGTTTCACCGGGACTGATGGTCTCGCTTGACCCCAGTCTGTCTTCACCCCAGGAATCGGCTGATGAAAGTGAAATTTTCACATAGTAGAATTCGTAGTTTCCAGTGTCGTTAGTGATCTCAAGACGGCCGGCAACAGACGCGGCCACGCAGGCGATCATCAGAATAAACAGTGTTCTTCTCAAAGCATTCCTCCTTGTTTTCAGCAAGTTTCTGTCGATCCTCGTACCGGACAGAATACCCGACTACTCAGCAAATAATTATTCAACCGGACTCTGATGTCAATGCCCGTGCCAAGTATACACAGAGCAGCGGAACGGTATTCCGTAGTATATTAGAGGTTCAAAAAGTACTGAAAGAGGAAAACGATGAAAGTTCTCTATACTTCAACTGATACAGGTGTTGACTGCGCTGTGGGAAGACTTCTTGACAACTTCCCATGGCGTGAGCTTCTTCCGCAGGGGCAGGATATTCTTGTTAAAGTAAACCTCACATGGGACTATCTCCGCCCCGGGGTAAACACTTCACCATGGGTTGTTGAGGCCCTCTGCAAACGGTTGAAAGGGCATACAGGACAGATCTACCTGGGCGAGTCAAGCCAGGTTCTGGTAGACGCTTCAAAAGCGCTCCGGGTTCAACGAATGGACGCGGTTGTTGAGCGACAGGGGCTTATCTGGCACAATTTCAGCGATAATCCCTGGAAAGAGATTACTGTTGACGGACTGACTTTCAGTATTCCGAAGATATGCACGGAGATGCCTGTAATTTCAGTGCCGGTGGTTAAAACCCACTACCGCTCAGTAATCTCAGTGGCGATGAAGCACCTCTACGGATGTCTCAACGACGGCAGACACAACTACCATTACAAGCTTGCTGACTATGTCGTGGCTGTGAACAAAGCAATTCCCGTTAAATTCATTCTGGCCGACGGCACGGTAAGCCTGGAGGGTTCCGGACCTAAACCGGGGATTCCAAAGCAGACAGATTTCCTTGCTCTTTCAACAGATCCGGTAGCTCTGGATTATTCTGTTGCCGGGGTTATGGGCATCGATCCGGAGTCAGTTGAAACCATTCAGAAGGGGAACGGGCATGTCGGTTCCTTCGACAATGTTGAAAATGTCTGCATCTCCCCGCTTGAGAAAGTCCCCTCTTTCAAATTCAAACCCGCGGAACCCAACTTTGTCGCAAAGGTGGAAAAAAAGATTCGCGGAAAAAGGAAACAGCAGGAGTCCCAGAAAGACGGTCCCTTTATTGGCATAATGAAAGCCGGTGCAAAACACTGGTATAACCTGTCTTACTCCATCTTTGGTCAGAAAAAAGAAGCTGAAGAATGGAAGAAGAGTCTTCCCTACGGCCCTCAGTGGCTTGGTAAACCGGAGGAAAAATGAATTTTGCCGGACAGGTGAAAATGGGCATTGGCGCACTCAGATGCCGATTTGGCGCAAGAATTCCGCTGAATGTAATGGTCTCCGTCACAGACCGCTGCCCCAGCAGGTGTTCCTACTGCCAGATTCCTTTAAGGTGCAGACCCGATCTTTCTACAGAGCAGTGGAAAGACATATTCAGACAGATGGCGGAAGCGGGTACAATGCGTATCGGGGTATGGGGCGGCGAGCCCCTCGCGAGAGCGGATATCGTTGAGTTGTGCGCTTACGCCAGAGGACTGGGAATGTATGTCAGCCTGGACTCAAACGGATATTTTGTACCTTCCAGACCTGAAATACTCGACAACATAGACCACCTGGTTCTCTCTTATGACGGCCCGAAGGAAGCTCACGACAAGAACCGCGAAGAGGGCAGCTGGGAAAAAGTCACAGCAGCCTTTGAAGCAGCTTCAGGAAAGGTAAGACTCTGGTCTATCAGTGTTCTCACAAAAAACAACATTCATCTTCTTGATGAGATCATGGCTACCGCGGAAAAATACGGCTTCATGACTACATTTCAGACCCTTCATCACAACGATACACTGGGTGGAAATACTTCTGAGATGATGCCGTCCGCCGATGAATACTCAAAAGCTTTTAAAAAACTTCTCGAGATGAAGAAAGCCGGGGCACCCATCCTCCTCAGCAACAGCTATCTGAAGGCTGCTTCCAGGTGGCGGGACTATTCAAAGACAAGGATAATTGACCGCTTTTACGGTACATCCTGCAAGGCTGGAAGAGCTTACTGCAACATTGATGTGGATGGAACAGTTTACCCGTGTTCATTACTTATCGGTGAGTACAGCGGAGCTGAAAATGCCCTTGATGGCGGTTTCAAAAAAGCTTTCCTTACCCTTGGCGAAAAAAATCTGCCCTGCAACGCCTGCACAGCCTCCTGCTATCCTGAATACAATTACCTCTATTCCCTGAATATTCCTGTGGCTCTTGACTGGGCCAGAGGAGTGAAAAGAACCGACAAACTTCTTCTCAAAATGAAGAGAACTGGAGAGTAGCATGCCGGCTCTGCCCGAGTACAAGACAAGAGTTCTGCTGGAAAACCACGGTGTACCGCTGGTTCCCGCGGCTTTTCACGATCTGATGCCCGACATTCTACCGGAACCCGCGGTTTTCCTGAAAGCTCAAATTCCAGGCGCAACCAGCCGTGCGGGAAGAGGCCTTGTAAGACGCGCGTCAACAAAGGAAGAAATATCAAACGGTCTCAAAGAACTCCTGGCGGAGGATAACTGTCAGGGCGTTCTTGCCGCGGAAGCAGTTGATATCAGGAAGGAATACTACGCAGCCTGTCTTCTTGACTTCGGAGATGAAGAAAACCTGCCCGGCGGTGTACTTCTTTTCAGCCCCGAAGGCGGGACAGGAATTGAGGGAAGAACAGAGTCGCTGTTAAAGATTCACTTCAGTCTTCTGAATCCTCCCTCCGCCCTGGATATCGGGTATGAGCTGCCTGATGTCCCGCATGTTTATGAACTTGCTGATTTTTTGCAGAGAATGATAAGTACCTTTATCGGGTACAAGCTCACTGTTCTTGAAACAAACCCCATAGCTGTCCTTCCGGACGGCTCTCATGTGGCAGTGGATTGTCGCGCGGAATTCGAGAAACACGCTGTCTCAAAGAAAAACGCGCACCTTTTCGAGGTTCCGGAAAGCTCTGCTGATGACAGCACACCACTTGAAAAAATGGTTGAAGCCATAAACGCCGCTGACCCCGCGGGAACAGGTTTCTTCCGGGCTTCAAGAAAGAAAGCGCCGGATGGCGCTATTACAGTTGCAACCAACCTCTGCGGCGGTGGTGGTAAAATGCTGTGGGAAATGACTACAGGCGGCAGAGATGATATTTTTTCTCTGAATGAAAGTGACACCTCAGGTGGTCTCAGCGGGTTTAAAAGCTACAGAATCCTCAGGGTTATCATGAGCCAGCCTGAAGCGCAGGTTCTGATTCTCACCGGAAGCGGCATGGCTTTCCAGAACCAGTTCCATCTGGCCTCCGCAGTGTGGAAAGCTCTCAGGGAATCACCCGCACCGCTCCCCTGCCTGCTCAGGTTCGGCGGTACCGATCAGGAAAAGGCGATGAACCTTATGGATACCGTGGCTGAAAGTCTCCCGGTAAAAGTAAAAACTTTCAGGCCTGAGATTTTTCCCAACGCCATGGTGGAGCACCTGGGAGAAATCGCCACCGATCACAGAATAAAACAGGAGTTCTCACCGGAGTCGGGAGAACTTGCTTTTGAGGTGGAAACACCTCCTGCAAGATTTATCTATCACCCGGACAGGAACCCGGACGGGAACGAACCCGCCTTTGTCAAAGAGTGTCCCACCGGTTTTCTTCAGTGGAGCAACGGCAGGATAACCGCGAACCCTGACGCAAAATGCATCGGATGCCTTGTCTGTGAAACTCTTTCACTGCTTGAGGGCAACGGGGAACTGACCATCGAACTTGATCTTCCTGAGGAGGTGCGATAATGGCCGGTATTCTCAAATACCTCTGCGGCATTGATACACCGAAAGTTCTTGTTTTCGGCATAACCGGTCGTCAGGGCAAAAGCAGATCCAGACTTATGAAGGGCTTCGGGACGGAAATAGTCGCAGGCTGCACGCCCGGCAAAGGCGGACAGGAAGTGGACGGCGTTCCTGTTTACAACAACGCCGCAGAAGCGGTATCCGCACACCCGGAGATCAACAGCGCCGTTTTTTTCGTTCCTGCGGGTGCTGTCGCAAAAGCAGCTTTTGACGCGATGGACGCCGGTATCAGCTTCCTTGTGCTCACTGCGGACGGAGTCGCCACACAGGATTCCATAAAAATCAAGGAAAAAGCACATGAAACCGGAGCAATGTGCCTCGGGCCAAACACAGTGGGTATGCTGGATACCGAGGGCTACCTTTTCGGCCTCATCGGCGGCAAGGCATCGTGGGCAAAGAAAAACTACCTGCCGGGTAAAGTTGGGGTTATCAGCCGCTCAGGCGGGCTCAGCCAGCTTCTGGCAGCCTTTCACTGCAGAAAGAATCTTCCCGGCCCCCGGGCTGATGGCTCATTCGGCCCTCTCTGGGAAGAAAACTATCCCGGTCTTTCAGCGGTTCTCTGTGTTGGAGGCGATCCGGTTCCGGGAATAACCCTTCTGGACGCTGCAAGGGCCTTTGAGGCCGATCCCAGGACAGAAGTGATGGCTGTCTATGCTGAAACAGGAACTACGCAGGAGAACGACCTGGCAAGGGCAATTGAGAGTGGTGAAATAAAGAAGCCGGTTGTTGTGTTTCTGGGAGGCAGATTCACAGAAGCAGGGGTAGCTCAGAGCCATGCCGGCGCAATGATCAGAAACGAAAGTGAAACTTACCAGGCCAAAAAAGAAGCTCTGGAAAAAGCGGGAGCCAGAGTGGTAGACAGACCTGACTCTGTCTTTGCTGCCACAGCCGGATTCCTGAAGTAATTTTCTCACACAGACGGGGCACGGTACTTCCGTGCCCTTTTGTTATGTAACACTTCACACGCTCTGTCTGTCTTTTCTCTGAACATCAGCAGAGGGGAGAATGCATGAGGTATCTTTTCTTTACAATAACAGCACTCCTGATCGCCGCCGGTTGCGGAAACACTCAGACACAGAGTGCCGTTGAAGAAACAGACCAGGTAACTATCGAAACCGGAACCATGCTCAAAACGGATTCAATGGGAGTGGAACTGGGAGACTCCACAGAAGTGTTTGGAGCTATTGAAGGTGTTGTTACCGGCCCTGATGGCAACATCGCGGTTCTTGACAGAGCGGCATGCTGCATAAGAATATTTTCGCCTGAAGGTGAATTCCTGAGACAGATCAGCCGGGAGGGCAATGGTCCAGGTGAGTTGATAAGCGCAGCATTTCTTACCATTACAGAAGACGGCACGCTGATACTGACAGGTGACGGATCGGAAATACTGGGAATACATGCCTTTGACTACTTCACTGGAGAGTGGATGGGATCTGAACCATCCTTCGGCTCTCCCCCGACCTGCCTCGAAGGTGCCGCAGGCAGAACCTACATGAGGAAATTTCTTGATATTGATGTCTCAACCGGGGAACCCGTGATAGTCATTCAAATCACTCTGAATGAAATAGGAACAGAAGAGCCGCTTCTTGTCTTTTTTGAGGACAGGATTCCATTCAATCCACAGGAAATGAGCGCGATAATCAGTCTGGTCTGGTTTGGTTATGATCTTGCCTGTGACTTCTCAGGGAGATTCTATGTATCACCCAGATCCACTGAAGAGGCAGTTGTCTACGCTTACAACCAAACCGGTGTTGAGCTGTTCTCAATCGAACTTGATCTGGAACCTGTATTGAGAACTGAAGAAGAACTGGAATCAGAGAGGCTTGTTCTTGTTGCGAAAGCAATAGCTATGGACAATGCTGAAGTGATTTCTTCTCTCGAAGCAGACCCATACAAACCCATGATAAGAGGGCTTGAGGTTGATGGTGATAAAAACCTCTGGGTGCTTCTTGGCGGACCCTCGCAGCCCACCTTCGAGGTTTTCAATTCTTCAGGTGAATACCTGCACCGAGTTGTTCTTGAAGGAAATCAGCCAGATGGATACTCCTGGAACTTCAACTTCAGCTATGATAATATTCTCGCATACGCTGAAGACCCGTCCGGGGGATATCAGAAGATATGGACACTTGAGGAGCAATAGTATTCCGTGCGGTTCATCAGTCCCAGTTAATAAACCTGCTGTTCCATATGTAACCGTGATTCATCCTGCACAATCCCGAGGCTCCGTATGCATAGTCTCTGTGGCTCGTGCCATTTTTGATAATTACATAAATATACCCCGAGTTGGCTGTCTGGCATTCCATCCCTTTGGGCATGTAGTCACCTGGGAAATTATCCGTATAGCCCGCCATAAAGTTCTGGGACAATCCGTTGTCCGCTACATACATGTTTATGCCTTCTATCACAAACCTCTGGTTCGATCTGCAGGCAGACTGCTTTGCGCTTTCTGATACACCCTGGAAATTCGGTATGGCAATAGCAGCCAGAATCCCTATGATAACGACAACTATCATAAGTTCAATCAGCGTGAATCCTCTTCGCACAATCCAACCTCCTTACTGGTTCCCAACCTGAGCATTTCGGCGAAGCAGCCACCATTTGCTCAAGGGTTATCAGATACTTCATATCAAATATCGCATTCCATACAGTTAGATAGATACTTGACGATGACGAACTTTTCTTCTGCCTGAGCCGTCATATCTCCCCTGACAAAGGTATGAACTCAATTACAAATGTGTAATTATTGCCAAGTGAATATTGGAACCCGGCATCGTAAAGCTCATCAATTGCGTTGATCAGAGCCATGTCTGAAGTTGTAACCGAAATGCCATACAGAATCCCTGTATGCGGATGCTTCGGACGCCCGTTAACATACCAGTTCTCCCAGTCGTAACGCACATCCATTGAAGGTCTCAGATTAAAGGAAAAACCGTCTGCAAAATAAGGCCTTAATTCCCGGGGAACACGGCCTGGATAACAATCCGGAGGGAATTCGCCCGTATCCGCAACACACATTTCCACCGCAACAAGAATTGTTCTGAAATCAGCAATAACTCTGGCAGCCTGAGCCCTTTTTGAGACACCTACATAGCTGGGAACAGCAATAGCTGCAAGAATACCAATGATGATAACTACAATCATCAACTCAACCAGAGTAAAACCCTTTCTCATAGCTGTACCTCCCTGCTCTATGCTTACAAGCAAAAAGCATGCCAAATTCAATAGCGATTCTACTCCACATTCCCACTAATTAGTTGTAACTCCCATTCTGCTCAGTGTTTCTTCTGTGAGTAATTCTGAAGGATCATCTCCTGATTTAAAAGTAATTACAGTATCCGCGTAAATCACAGACAAAGTAAAGATATCCCCGGAAACCGTATACTCAATGGCCGGATCATCCCAGCCAAGAAACTCATCCTCATCAACCGGCAGCCTTCCACTAACCTCATTGAAAGCATTCAGCTTTGAGATTGTGATGAAGAGATATCCGTTCATGTTCTCGAACAACTCCTCCTTCGAAATATCAGGAGGTTTATTCATCTGCCGGATCTGCATCCAGCTATAGGCAGAAACAGCAACAAACACACAAAAGAGAACTATCGAGAAAATCAGCTTGCCCTTTTTACCGGTGATCCCTTTCTTCTTTTCTCTGCTATAGTTCTTTTCCTTCACATTGCTTTCAGCCAAATCCAGAAGATCACTATTTTTCATCGTTGCCCCTTAATTACTCAGTATTACCAGCCTGGCAGTCTGCCTCATGTTGCCTGGAGCAACCACATCAACAAGATATGTGCCGGCGGGAGTACCAGCAAGGTCAAGAGTTCTGGAAGACGGTTCCATGATTCCGCTCTGCACTATCCTGCCGGAAAGATCGTAAACCCTGATATCCAGATACATGTCTCCTGTACCCTGCCAGTGGATCGTGGCGTTAGCTGTGGTTGGATTGGGGCCCAGATACATTGTTCCCACGCCGTCCAGGGGCGGAAATGTCTGCTCCTCAATTCCCAGTACGGCTGTACTGAGGATTTTAGTAAAGGGATCAAATTCCACTGTAAGCGGCTCAAATGGTAGAATAAATATCTCCTCCTGATTTTGTGAATCGTTCAGGAATGTAATCAGGGAATCAGACCCCGCTCCCTCAACAAGGAATTCCACGGGCATCGTGAAGAAGTTCTCAACAGTCTGAATCTGGTTCACATTTATTGAAAGCTGCCAGTCGGATCCCTGCTGCACCCAGTCGCTTGTTATGTCATAGATGGGATATCCGGGACCATATACCCATTGATCAAAGAACCAGTCCAGGTCATTTCCGTACTGTGCTTCCATGTAACCTATCAGGTCAACTGTGGTTGCTGTTCCGTAACAATGCTGATCAAAGTAGGTATTCAAGCCATCGAAGAAGGCGGTATCCCCCATTATATGCCTGAGCATGTAAAGAACTGAAGCACCCTTTTCGTAGGTTGTGTTGCTCCAGAGTTCAGCCGGCGTCTGCGGATCGATAATGGGAAACAGCTCTCCGCTGTTCAGGTAAGGCTTCATTATGTTGTTTATTATGTATTCAAGGTACTCTTCCTGTCCGTAGCTTTCCATCCAGATCGCCTCGCTGAATGTGGCAAAACTCTCTGACAGCCATACTTCCGTCCAGAACTGTTCTGTAACGCAGTTGCCCCACCACATGTGCGACATCTCGTGGGCCAGAAGCCAGTCATAGTTGGTGCTGCCGTTTATGGCAGCCGCAAAGTGATACACCTGAGAAAGATGCTCCATATCACCTTTGGGTGTCTGCACATAACTGAACTTGCAATCCCATGGGTAAGGACTGTAAACACTCTCATAGTTAGCCATCATCAGATCAACATTCACAAAAGATCCGAGAGCGTCCTCAACATCCCACGAATAGACATAGTAGAAAATTCTTGAATCAGTGGAGTCGTGAAGCACCGCGTAATCAGCTACGCTGATCGCAGCCAGATATGTGGACATGGGCTGATCCAGTGTCCAGTGGTAGGTGAGGGTTCCGTTCATGTTGTCTGTAACACCTGCTGAATCACCGTTGGCTACTGCGTAAAGGGTGTCGGGAACAGTAATGTGGAAGTCATAAGCAGCCTTGTCCGCAGGTCTGTCATGGCATGGAAACATGTACTTGCCCATCGACGGGTCTGTTATGAAGCCCACGCCCATGTGGTATGTGACATAGGGATGGAAGTGAAATCCTCCCCAGGATTCCTCTGCCGGAGTTCCGGAATAGTCAATGATCAGATCCACCGTATCGGCAGTTGAGGCCGGCGCGGGAAGGGTAATGAAAAGTGAATCACCATCCTGGCTGAAAGAAGATGCTCCTGTAATCTGAGAAACGGTGAGTGCCTTGAGATACAGTTTGAAGTCGGTGAGGTTCTCTTCAGTGGGCACAAAAGTTACCTCAGTTGTTGCGTCGATGGTCTCGTTCTCTCTGTCTATGCTTATGGACAGATCGTAATGAAGCACATCAACGGGCTCAAGTTCAAACTGCTGATAGAGAGGTTGAACACCTGGAGTAAGCGGTCTTGTAAGTACCATCGGGCTGAATCTGGGACTGTACATAGCAAAAAGTATCATCAGTATCTGCATCATTCACTCCAATCAAGCAGCAGGCCGTCTATGAATTCCCTCAGGATACTCAATCTGGGTACGACGCCTTCACTTATGGGTTCCACGCAGTCAAGAAGCCTCAGCATTCTGTCCGCATCGTTGAACGCAACAGAACCCTCTTCCACATCCTCAAGCAGGGATACAAGATAAGGCTTAAGTACCGGAAGCTCGTACGGAAGAGCGGAGTTGAACATCATATCCGCCTGCTCCTGATATGGAAAGATATTCATTCTCTCGCCACGCTTTACACTGGACCAGCCAAGAATGGTATCTGTTGCGGAATATCCCCTTCTGAAACTGTCCCTGACTATCCTTCTCATAAGCCTGCCATCGGATGTGGACATCCTTGTCAGCCGGTCGATGTTCAATGTGGTGAGAGCGCTTATGTATATCTTGAACTTGTCCGACACTTCCACTCCCGGCGTCAGACTGTCATTAAGGCCGTGAATACCTTCAATCAGAAGGAACTCTTTCTCCCCCAGAGTCATGGGCGTTACATCATCCTCACGCTCTCCAGTGTGAAAATCGAAGAGCGGCAGTTTCACAGTTTCGCCGTTCACAAGACTTCTCACGTGCTTTCCGAAAAGTTCTGTGTTCAGAGCTCCAATGCACTCAAAATCGTAGCTGCCATCTTTGTTTCTGGGAGTTTCCGAGCGGTTTCTGAAGTAATTATCCACGCTGATCATTCTCGTGCCGAACCCCTCCGCTCTGAGATAGGTTGACAGCATTCGCGTGAAAGTGGTTTTTCCGCTGCAGGATGGACCTGCTACCATGACTATCCTCTTCGCGGGGAATTCGTCACCCAGTCTGCTCACTATCTGAACAAGTCGCCTGTTCTGGTAGAAGTGGCTCATCATCACAATTTTTCTTCCGCCATCCTCACGGATTCTTCTGTTCAGCAGATCCACAGTATGAACTTTCATTCTGGAGATGTGCTTCTCCTCAAGATCCAGTTCTTTTGTCAGTGTAGGACTCTCAACCCATGGCACTATTTCGGGCCATGATCTGCTTCCGGGAAACCTTAGAAAAAAGCCTCCTCTTGAAGGTCGAAGCTCCCAGACGGTCAACCAGGATGTATCAGGTACAGTAGGACCCATGGCAAATGCCCACGAATCCACCAGAACATTTGTGCAGTAAATATCTTTCCCCATGTGCCATCTTGGCAGAAAGGAATGCTCGCCCACAAGGCTTAATGCTTCTTCGGAAGACAACTTGCGGAATTCGATTGGAATAGCCTCTTTTGATATTTTTTGAAGTTCCCTGTCAAGTCTGGCGCAAACCTCAACCTCAGAGCCTGTCTCCATCCCATCAACCCTGCATCTGTACCCCAGAGATATTGAGTGTTCCACCCAGAGCTTCCACTCTGGAAATGCCCTCTTTACAGCAAGATCCAGCGCAAGGATCAGTCCTCTGCGGTAAACCTCTCTACCCTCGGATATCCAGGGATGTATGCTCTCTCCTTTTGAAGACCCAAGTGGAACTATTAGTCCCGAAGCGTCCCTGACTGCAATAGAGTTCTTTTTTCCGAGGCTCTCTGCTCCCATGAAATTGTTCCTTTCTGCTGTTGATTGATGATAATACACTAAATTCCGGCCGAGGGGAACCCCCCACAGAAAGAGCAATCGAACCGCTAAAACGCTGTTATAGTTTCTTCCTGTGGTGAATTATGGCACATTCCACTTGTCTGCATTCAACCTTGAAATGCTTCCTTCTTCTTGTGTTCACGAGCTTCTCCGCACAGGCGCGAGTACGCTGAATAATCTTGATGATGACTCTACTTTGATTTTATTTAAGCAATAAACTGTCATGTTCCTGCGCGTGGGAACACAGGCACATTATTTGGGATGCCACCGCGCGACTACAGCATCCATCAGTGTATTCCGCCATGTTGTGGTCACTTACTACTCATGGGAAGAACGATTTGCCCTGCATGAATAATCACGGTTGACTATGGTGTCCTTCTTCGCCATTTTTGTACTACAAAGATTGGAGAAATACATGATTTCTGTCAGTGCTGTTTTGCTGTTGCTTTTCGCCTCCTCTCCCCTGCTGGATGTCACGGACAACCTCGATCGGGGAGCGACTGCGATTTACACCGTTTCCCTTGACAATGAAACTGTCTACTGGGTAATCCTGGAATCAGTGGACGGTCAGACTGATTTAAATGTTGTTGCCTCTACCTGCGAAATGGATTTTGAACATTTCATGAATCTGCCCTACCATGAAGATTTCCTGTACGCTCTGGAGTACGCGATTGTCAGCGGCCTTGAAGAAGGAAATGAATCTCTGACCCTTCCCGCGGATCACTCCGGTCCGGTCTACATAGTTGTCCACGACGCTGGCGGAAACGGCGGTACATTCGTACTGAAGATCCACTGATGGCCTCCGCCTCTGATCTGACAGTTCTTCAACTGAACCAGTCGGTGAAAAGAGTTCTGCTGTCGGGATTTCCCGATCCGCTCTGGATACGGGGGGTGATTACGGGGCTCAGAAGAGTTTCAGGCAGGGGTCACACCTATTTCCAGCTTGCAGATCCTTCCAGCCCAGGCGAGCAATCCCCTGCTGTTGCGGACTGCGCTCTTTTCGCCGGTGACAGATCCAGAATCTCGATTGAAACGGGCAGAAACGGAAAACTGTTTCAGCTTGAAAATGATACAGAGGTCAGAATTCTTGTTTCCGTGAGTTTCTGGGATCGCTCAGGCCGTTTTCAGCTGATTATGAAAGGTTTTGACGCGGACTTCGCGGGTGACTCTGCAGCCATCCACCTGCAGAGACTGATTGCACAGCTTTCGAAGGAGGGAGTTCTCAAGGAGAACAGTACACTTCCCATAACAGAGCTTCCGCTCAATATCGGTCTGATCACCTCAAAAGACTCAGCCGCTGAAAGAGATTTTGTAAAAACACTGGACGAGTCAGGTTACCCGTTCAGGGTATATGCAGCATACGCCAGTATGCAGGGTTCTTCTACATCTGATTCCGTTTGCGCGGCGTTCAACAGATTGATGATGAGCCCGGCCTGTGACTCTCTAAACGCTGTGGTTCTCACAAGGGGCGGCGGCTCTGCCACCGACCTGGCCTGGTTCAATGACGAAAGTATAGCGCGAACAATTGCCCAGCTTCCCTGGCCGGTCGTATCCGGCATTGGTCACGAAATTGACACCACACTCCCCGACCACGCGGCACATACCAGAGCGAAAACCCCGACCCATGCCGCATCTCTCCTCGTAAACGCAGTGGCAAGGTTTGATGACAAAGTTTCGACTTTGAGTCAATCGCTCGTCTCAAGTGTTTCTCCGCGGATTCAGATGGAAAATCTCAGAATTAAGAACATGGCGGGTAATCTTACCCTTCATCTCGCCTCTCTCCCGTCCAGGAAAGCAGAAACCCTTCAAATACTGGCCTCAAAAGTCAATCTCAGTATTATGACAAAGCTTCATAAAATGGAGTCGAGGATCGCTGAAGCGGAAAAGCAGGTCGAAATGCGGGATCCCGGGAAAATGCTTAAACTGGGCTGGGCTGTTGTCCGGAACGAGAA
>JAUVIS010000028.1 GCA_030592635.1 Candidatus Fermentibacteraceae bacterium
CACTCCACCAGTCAACAGGTCCGCGACTGGAGAAGCTGGCGATGTTGTCGCCACTGTCAGTAGCTCCCACTGTTACAACAGCACTCTGTCCGCCGTGGTAAACCTGATCAGGATGGAACCAGGGTGGGGGGCAGTCTCCGCTGGCTTTAATTGTTCCTGCTCCGGGACCGCTGTTGGCTGCAGCGACACTGTGGAAAACGCCTGCGGTGAGAAGGTTCTCCTCTGCTGTGCGAAGGGTGGTATTACCCACAGGCGTGGTTCCAAGAGACATTGAAAGAACTGCCGCACCATTGGTTGTGGCAAACTCCATACCCTGAATCCAGGTGGGGTATCCACCGGTGTAGTAGTTGATCCTTAAAGCCATGATGGTGGCTGAGGGGGCAACTCCGGTCTCAGTTCCAGCAGTACCGTCACCGGCAACGCTTCCGGCACAATGTGTACCGTGACCGTAGGTATCCATGGGATCATTATCATTATCATAGAAATCCCAGCCGTAGTGATATCCGGCCGGTGTGTCATGCCACATGTTGCTGCCAAGATCGGAATGGTAGTAATCTACGCCTGTGTCAATTACACCAACAATTACTCCCTGTCCCTCGTAACCAGCTGCCCAGGCATCATCGGCATTAATCTTTGAAACACCCCATGCGATGCCTTTGCCGCGCTCTTCGGCATTGAGAGGACGAACTTCTACAGGTTCAATGAGCCCGGAGCCATCACCTGCACCCCGTTCGAGAAGAACAACATCGGTTCTGGAAGCCATACTCATGATCACAGGTATGGTGGCTTCACAGTAAACTGCATTGGCAAGCCACAGAGGAATAACATTGGTTACATTGTCGGAATTGAAGGTATTCAGCTCGGCGATAATACCGCTCTGAGCTACATCTGCTATGTCTTTCATTGCACTGACAGCAAACTGCTGCCTGTCATCTCTGTTCATTCCGTCTGTTACGGAATTCACCCAGTCGCTGTCAACCTGTCCCCGGGCCAGAATAAACACCGGGATAAGGTCGGTGTCGGTGGATCCTTCCATGACAACAGCAAGATTCGGATCAATGGAGCCAGCCATAGCAATAGCTGCTACTGCAAGCAGAACAGTGATCTGTCTCATTGGCACTTCCTTTCTCAGTCTCAGTAAATGATATCAATTCAATTCTCGGCGGTAATATATATATATACGGCTCGGAATAACAATCGACCTTCAAACAGAGTAAGAATCCTGTTGACTGACAGTTTTTCATGTTGAAAACAGGAATGAATCACTCCTCACTGAAGGCAATGGCGATGCATTCTTTCATCTGTTGTGTGTCACTGTTATCCAGAGAACACCCTCTCTCCGCCAGGAGTTCCTCAAGGTGGTTGAATCTCCCGATGAAATCGCTGTTTTTCTCCCGCAGGGCTTTTTCCGGCTCTACTTTGTTCAGCCTGGCGATGTTGGATATGGAAAAAAGAATTCTGCCAATGTCTCTTTCAGTAATCTCCGTTTTTTTCAGGATTTGGGAAATTTCTTTTGTGTTTTCTCTTCGGGTTTTTCCAGTGTAACCAACCTCAGACGCTCTCTGCTGAATACGCCAGGCCTTCTGAAGAGCCGGCATTGCTGCGGGAATGGAGTCAAAGAATTTTTTATTCTGTTGTTTCTTCTCTGCTGCTTTAATTGCTTCCCATTGTTTTTCGACTTCCCCGGGGGTGAGTTCGGAAGTTTTATCGAAAACATGGGGATGTCTTCGTTTCAGCTTTTCTGTGA
Organism: Candidatus Fermentibacteraceae bacterium; assembly: GCA_030592635.1. GTDB lineage: Bacteria > Fermentibacterota > Fermentibacteria > Fermentibacterales > JCC-6 > Sabulitectum. The sequence goes on from JAUVIS010000028.1 coordinate 1,748, forward strand.
TGCTCTCTGCCACTTCAATGAGACTGAAAGATCCCTCTTCCCTGCATATCTCGGCTGACATGAAGATGTGAAGAAGAAGATCGCCCAGTTCCTTTTTAAGTTCATCCATATCATTGTTGTCAACCGCGTCGGCAACCTCGTACGCCTCTTCAAGCATATAGGGTCTGAGGGTTTTCAGGGTCTGACTGCGATCCCAGTTGCACCCGCCCGGGCTGCGGAGGGTTCTTACTGTGTTGAGCAGTTCCTCTATCGCTTTTGTTGTTCTATCCATGTATCGCGCCGTATCCCATTCCCTCACTGGCCTCCATGAACAACTCTGAAAGTGCAGGGTGTGGATGTATGTACTTCGCCGCGTCAGATGCCTTTATCCCGGCATTTACTGCCATTACAGCCCAGCCGATCAGGCTTGACGCGTCCGCGCCGACAACCTGAACACCAATGATTCTGTCATCCTGCTCTTTACAGATCAGTTTGACGAGTCCCTCTGTTTCATTCATCCCCATGGCTTTTCCGTTGGCGATGTATCTGGAGGTAGAGGTTTTGACTTTCACTCCTCTTTTCCTCCATTCGTCCTCGCCGGGTCCAACCATCGCAACCTCGGGGAATGTGAAGATGCAGCCGCTCATCGCGTCCGCATTGACTTTTCTTGGGGCTGCATCAAACATTTCATGCACTGCTGCAATACCCTGAGCGCTGCCCGCGTGGGCAAGCTGCCATTTTCCTGTCGCATCTCCCGCCGCGAAAACATTCCTGAGATTTGTCCGGTTGTTGTCGTCTGTGATGATGTTGCCGCGGTCATCCATTTTTATGCCTGCTGCTTCAAAACCGGAGTCCGCTGTTCTGGATTTTCTGCCTATGGCCGCGAGAAGCTTCTGAGCTGTAAGAACTGTACCGTCTCTCAGGGTTACGGAGGCTTCTGCCGGGATAATATTGATTTTCTCCACAGGTTGTCCGGTATGTATTTTTACTTTTGCTTTTTTGAGAGCTTTCATTACCACTGCGGCCACATCAGCGTCTACACCCGGAAGGATATCCGGAAGCATTTCCACAATGGTAACTTTCACGCCGAAAGAGGTCATGATGGAAGCAAACTCACAACCTATCACTCCTCCGCCAATGATGATGAGGCTTTCGGGAAGAGTATCCATGGCAAGGATTTCTCTGCTGGTAAGAATACCTTCCCGATTCATGAACCCGGGAATCATAGGAACAGAGCCCGGCGACAGGAGAATATTCCGCGCCTGCAATTCTCTGCCTTCCACATCTATCAGATCCGCGCTCTTTAGTGTACCGTGTCCTCTGATAATTTCAATACCCATGTGGTTGAAATGCGCTTCAATACCCTTGCGAAGCCTTGTTACAATCATATCCTTGCGCTTTGCAATTGCCGTGTAGTCAAAATCAAGAGAGCCCTGCAGACCGAACTTTTTCGCCATTGCCGCATGTCTGTACAGTGAAGCGGATGCCACCAGCGTCTTGGTGGAAATACAGCCCCGGTTAAGACAGGTGCCGCCCATTTCGTCTTTCTCAATGATTACGACTTTCCTGTGGAGTTGAGCCGCTCTTATTGCGGGCACATATCCCGCAGGACCTCCCCCCAGAATCACGAGATCATATTTTTCGCTCATCCTGTTCCTCTATTCCTTCTGTGTTTTGTTTGTTTGTTTTTGTGTTTATCAGCACGAGAAATATACGAGGAACGCAACTCTGATTGCTCATCTCTTGCCACTGAGTTTTTTCACTTGTAGGATTCAGAATACGAGAGGAGTATTATGGTTTGTTGTCTGATCATTGCTTTGCTGCTTCCGGGGATTGATGTAAACACGCTCACCGCGGATCTTCATGTGGAAACCGGCATGGCATACATCAACCAGGGACTGTATGACAGAGCCAGGGAAGAATTCACTGCCGCCCTGGAAATAAGTGAGGAGACCCATGCGGCTCATCTCGGCCTTGCCAGAATAGCGGTAGTCAACTGCTCCTGGGCAACCGCCGAGGAAGAGTATACGATCTACATGGATCTGAAACCCGGCGATTATCTGGCACCTCTGGAAATGTCAGAGATGCTTCTTGCCATTCGCGGGAGATATCCTGATGCGTTGAATTATGCCGAAGCCGCCCTTGCCCTGGCACCGCTGAACGGACAATGCTGGTTGGTTCTGGCCAACGCTGAAAACCGACTGGGCAACGCTGAAGAGGCTGTAACATGGTACACCCGAATCATCATAGAGGATGCTGAACTGGCAGATGAGGCCAGGGTACGAATGGGTTCTCTGCTGTTTCAACAGGGAAATCTTTCTTCAGCAAGGGAAATACTGCTTCCGGCTGCTGTGTCAGGAACGGCTGAGGCTCATCATATTCTGGCTCTTCTGTATATGGAACAGAACGATGATCTGCGGGCGATGGACAGCATCAACAGATACCTTTACATTGAGCCGAACGGTCTGTGGGCTGATTCCGCCCGTATATGCCTGGAGGAGCTTTCCTCCGGGAACCCGCTGAACAACTGAGAGGAAATCACTTGCAGAAATACAGGGACCTGGCCGAGAAAGCTGCTGCCGGATCAGAGGCTGATTTCGCGGAACTCAGACTTGTACACACCTCACGAACAACGGTATCGCATGCCGGACTGACTCACTTGAACAATGGCCCGATCGAACAGTTTACAGGCACAGCCAGAGTTCTCATCGCCGGCAGATGGGGAATTTGTGAATTCAGTTCCCCCGGGCAGATACATACAGCTCTGGACAGGGCGGCGGCACTCGCCATTCACAGCGGATCTCATCCCGCTCCGTTTCCCGTACTGCCTCCTGCCTGCCGGGACACTTACAGCGATGATGTAAACGGCGTTCCACTTGCGGATGTATCACTGCGGGAAAAGTCCTTTCTGTGCAAGCACTACTGCGAACTGCTGGGAGTGTCTGTTTCAACAGGCTCAGCCAGAGTTACTTATGACGAAATCATCCGGGATCGTGTTGTTGTAAATTCAAGTGGAACCAGCGTCAGAGAAATTGAGAATCTGGGCTCAATGAAAACCCAGGCGGTACTGCCGGGAGGCCTGGTCGCCAGCGAGGAGCTTGCTCTTCGCGGGTCATTTGACCGCTTCACCGGCAGGGAAAAACACATCGCGGAAATGGGCAGTAACCTCCTTGCGCGAGAAACAACAACCTGTATCGCTCCGGGCAGAATCAGAGTGATACTCGACCCGGAACTTACCGGAATTCTTGTGCATGAAGCATTCGGACACCTGGTTGAGGCCGACTTCCTGGAAAACAACCCTGCAGTGGCGCACCTTCTCAGAGCAGGATCAAGAGTTGGATCGGAGTGCGTAAATATCGTTGATGATTCACTTCAAATGAGTCAGCCTGGAAGCATGAAATGGGATGATGAAGGCACTCCGGGCGAAAAAACACAACTCGTATCCTCCGGCAGAATCGTCAGCTGGCTGCACACAATGGGAACAGCCGCAAGAAAAGACGCACGCCCTACCGGTAACGCCAGAATTTCAGGCCCCGGCAGAGCTCCTGAATCCAGAATGACATCCACATATATGGAACCGGGAAAAACACCACTGGAGAAACTGAAACTGCACCTTGATGATGGTCTCTATCTGAAGGGATTCATGGGTGGAGCAACCGATATGGACAGATTCAGTATCGCCGTGCAGGAGGTCTGGACTGTACGGAACGGAATCATACACAAGCCGGTAACGCCGGTGGTAATATCAGGCAGGGTTACTGATGTACTCGGGCTTATTACGGATACGGGTGATGACCTGCGACTCTCAAGCAGCCTGTCCGGCTGTTCCAGAAGGGGAAGCGGCGCAATTGCCGTAACCTACGGCGGTCCGCACATTCTTATTTCCGAAATGCAGGTGAGCTGATGAGAGAAACACTCATGACCGGGTCGGAAATACTGGTCGCATGCGAAAAGGTATCCACTGAAGCGGAAGTCACCGGCGTAAACCGCCGGTATAAAAGCCTTGAATTTACTCCGGTAAACAGTATTCCCGGCTCAGGAGAAAGAACCGGCTGGGGCCTCAGAATGATAAGAAACGGAAAAATCGGGGTTTCCGGAGAATGGGGCATGATAGATCCCTTCCGCCTTGTAGACAAGGTCATAGGCAGTTGCAGATACGGCCCTGCGGCTCTGTTCAGCTTTCCGGAAGAATCTCCGGAATCAGACAGTGTCAGCACTGGTGATCTCACAGCAATGACCCATGACACGGTCTGCATCTACCTGAACAACCTGCAGGCCCGTATAAGGGAGATTCATCCATCAGCAGCACTGTCAGCAAGGGTACAGTGGAGTGAAGACTCCTTCGTTATCATGAACTCCTGCGGGCTTCAAGGATCATATTCCAGAACATCAGTCTCCACTGGCTTATGGGTAACTCTCCCTTCCGACGCGGGCCTGCTCCAGTCAGGCTACTCCCTGAATACAACCGATTCTCTGCCGGTCATGGACGATGTGCTTGATATTCTTCTTCTTCCCATCCACACAGAGGGGTTCGATTCACTGAGCGCTGTGGGCCGAAAAAAGGTCGTATTCTCCCCTATGGCATTCTCTCTGCTGCTTCAGGCGGTCAGGGCGGGCGTCAGTGGAAAGCTCCTTGCTGAAGGGGCTTCACCCCTGGCCGGTTCAGAAGGAAAACAGGTTCTTGGTAATCTGCTGACCATCAGGGATCTGCCCCGGCTGAACGACGGCGCTTCCTCCGCCCCGTTTGACAGTGAAGGCATCCCCACGCGAGACAAAATTCTGTTTGATGACGGAGTTTTCGCCAGCTTTCTCCACGACCTCGGGTCTGCTGCCGAGTGCGGAGCTGAATCCACAGGCAGCAGCGGCAGAAACCTCGGAGAACACTCAAAACCTGTATGCACCAACCTGACTGTCGACCCGTCCGCTGACGGATCGGTGAACACCCTGGAGGAAACCGGCTCGGGCATCCTTGTAACCAGTATTCTCTCCGCCGGCGGAGGAAACGCGGCATCCGGCAGTTTCACGCTTGACTGCGGTCGAGTCTATCTGTTCAGAAGGGGAGAAATCCTTGGCTACTGCGATGGCTGCGTTCTTTCAGGCAATGTATACGATGCTCTTTCAAGAGTTACCGCGATTGGAAGCAGGCAGTACAGGAGCGGAACAGATCTACTGCCCTTTATCTCCCTGGATGGTATCTCCGTCAGATGATCCGATTCCAGACAGCGCTTTTTTAAGAGAAGAGGGTGTTACTCCGTAAAGAGGGAAGGAAATTCCGAAGGCAATTGCCTCGCCCAGTGTTATCCACAATCTTGCCACGACAGCAGTCAATTCAGCAAGCCCCGGTTCACAACCGGGAACAATAAGGTGCACCAGCCAGACAGTCGTGAGCTCCCGGGCACCAAGCCCGCCGGGGGCGATAATTGCAAGATAGCCAATCCCCATAGCCGCGGGGTAAATGAATATGCCCGGGAAGAAGGGCATTCTCAGGCCGAATGAGAAACACATGAGCCAGTAAGCCGCGCCAAGAGCAAAGAACACCACAATGTAAATCAGCAGAATACGAAGCATTTCAGAAAAACGATATTCCCGGAGGGTATAGCTGGATTTCATAACCTTCGCTGTAAGACCCGTAAGTTTTCGAAATACTTCAGGGTGGATTGATGCCAGAAGAAGCATGGCCAGCCCCACGGCGATCGTCATACCGAACCCCGCACTCATCCCCGCGTCCTTCGCGGCCAATGGTATAAGCGGAAGAGTTGTAATCAGACATCCCAGCACAATAAACACGGTCTCCAGCACAAGACCCTGCCCGGTTTGGGCCGTTGTAAGACCACTGTTCCGGCTCAGAGAGTATTTCCCCATAGCAGCCCAGACTTTGCCGGGAACATACTTGCCCACCTGGGAAAGAAAGTGTATTGAAAAACCCTGTTTAAAACTCAAGCGCCCGCCGGCAGTGTCCGTAACCAGAGTCCATGTGTAACCTGCCAGAATCAGGTGAGCGGCCATGAGCGCCGATGCCACCAGGAACAGAGGAACATTAAAGTGAAGGAGATTCTCAATGCCGCCCGCCTCATGAACCCCGTCCATGAAGGATTTCCCAAGAAACCACATTGATACCAGAACGAACAAAGCGCCAGCCAGCGCGACAACTCGGCCCTTGAAACCTTTAATCATTAATCCAGCACACTGAGTCTGCTTGGTTTAACTGCAGAGGCTGTCTTTTCTTTCCTGGTATTCAGAGGAAGAAAACCCGAGTAAAAAGGAAGGCACGCCAGTTGAAGCATAAGCAGTATTCGTTCCCGGTGATTACCTTCAGTATTCATCATATCTTCAAGGGTATCGTAGAAGATGCATTCCCGTTCATCCCGGTTTTTAGCAAACAGCTCGCGCCACCCGACAGGGTCTTCGACACGACTGAGTATCTTTATGGCTTTTTTATCTGATTCGATCGTTTCAGTGTAAACGGTGCGGGCATCTCTGGAACTGAGCAGAGACTTTATCTGCTTGCGCAGCAGAGTTCCGGTGACTATTCCCCGGCGGTAAAGATCATCAAGAGTAATCATCCTTCCGGACAGTCTCTCCATGGCTTTTTCTACCGCAGACACTACTGCCTCCCTTCCCGGACTCCCGGCACCGGCTCAACGCTCCAGCCTGAAAGCTGACGACCGAGTTTCTTTCTCAAATGGTTTAAACCCAGATAAACCCCGCAGACAATCTCCACAACACCCGAGTTATCATCTCTGGTGAAACTGTCGACTATACTGTTGGTTCTTATCCAGTACTCCAGCTCTCCGTCGCAAATATCCACCTTTACCCTGCACCAGTCCAGTGCTTCCCGTCTTTTTTTCTGCACAAATTCAATAAGCTTGTCAATACCCTCTCCGGTAAGTGCGGATATTGCCATCTCGCCGCTTCCCGATGCTTCCGGAAGATCACATTTATTCCACACTGTAATTCTGTCAATGGAGCCGGCATCTATTTTTTCAAGAGTTTCTGTGACTGTGGATACTTTAATCAACCTGTCAGGGTCGGCGGCATCTGCCACCAGCAGTATCAGATCAGCTTCGCGCACAACATCCAGTGTGGATCTGAAACTTGAAAGCAGTGACCTGGGAAGTTTTTCGATAAACCCCACAGTATCACTGACAATAACAGATCCTCCGTCAGGCAGTTCAAGTTTTCTTGAGGTTGTGTCCAGTGTGGCAAACAGTCTGTCCTCCGAGTGCACGCCTGCATCGCATAACCTGTTTAAGAGAGTGCTTTTGCCGGCATTTGTGTACCCTGCCATTGCGACCGAAAACATACCTTCCCGCCGGCTGTGCCTTACCTTTGCTCCGGTGTCTATAGCTTCGAGCTTCTTCTCAAGAGAAGACATCCTTGTTCTGGCACGGCGTCTGTCCACTTCAAGCTGAGTTTCTCCGGGCCCCCTGGTTCCGATTCCAGCGCCAAGACGATCCAGATGATGCCACATACCGGAAAGTCTGGGGAGCATGTATCCAAGCTGAGCCAGTTCAATTCTGAGCTTTGCCTGGGGAGTCCTTGCCTGCACCGCGAAGATTGCCAGAATAAGTTCTGTTCTGTCAATAACCTTGCATTTTGTGATCTCTTCAAGCCTGTTAACCTGACCGGGACTGAGATTGTGATTAAAAACAACTGTGGTAAGGCCGAGACTTTCAGTCTCTGCGGCGATCTCTTCCGCTTTGCCCCTGCCGACAAAATAGCCCGCGTCCGGCCTGTTTCTTTTCTGGCTTATCTGATGGACAGCCTCACCGCCGGCACTTTCCACCAGACGAATCATCTCGGCAGCCCCGGAGGATTCCGGATCTCTGCCGTTCAGGGCAACTGAGACAAGGAGCACACGCTCCAGAACCTCATCGGTAACAGTTCTAAAGATGGTCTGATTGCCGGACATCAGGAAGTTATTTTCTTTCCCAGCACTTTTTTATGAATGAGTTTCCTGGCCTCATCCAGGGTCGTTACTCGAACAAGGGAAAGCTCCCCGGCGAAAACAATTATGGCTTCATTGAGAACCCGTTTTTCGGAAGGATTCATTTTGGCAATGGAAGACCGGGCGAGAACATCTCTTATGGCTGTAGCGATAATCAGCGGATCGCCCGAATTGACCCGTTCCTTGAGAACATCAATCCGTCTGCGCCAGTCCTTGGGCAACTCCTCGCCCTCGGTGGCCAGCAATCTCATAGCTGAATCAATTTCTTTCCTGGAGGATACTTTTCTGAGACCTGAGTTGTTAACAGAGCAGGCAGGAAGCAGAATCCCGGCCCTGCCGCCCGACAGGCTGATAACTACACACTCAACCATCTCCCCTGATATATCTTTCATGCAGATATCAGTGATTATACCTGCACCGTGGTACGGATGGACAACCCTGTCATTAATCAAATACTGCACTATGCCTCATACCTCCTGATGGAAATTGTGGGCGAATATAGCGATTTTGGGGTCTTTTGTCAATCAGAAAAGGCTCTGCTGATAAATATGTGAATATCCGAAACCGGGATTGTTTCCATCGGAAATTCCGGGCTGTCGGGAAGGGGCTGAAAGTACCGTCTCAAGAGTGTTTCAAGAGAGGCTGCCGGAAGATTACCCTCCTTGTGGAGGAAAAGAGTTTCGTTAAGCAGTTCGGGAATACCGATATCTTCACTGAATTGATCCGCGTCTCTGATGTCACTGATGGAAATCAACCATTCCACTCCCTCAATACTGCATGATTTTCCGTCAATTCCACCCGCTGCCCATGAAGCCGCACCCATGTTTTCCAGCGTATACTGAATACCGTGGTTGACCACATCAACGAACAGAGTACCGGCGGGAGCAACCGGTTCATGAAGAAACTGGCTGTTGACTCCGGGGTAACTAAGATCTGTGCCGAGCATAATGGTCAGATCCACGGTCTTCACCGCAAATGAAGTATCCGCGATTTGATACACCGCCTGCCCCAGAGGAGTCTCCCTCAAAGGAACAGTTGGATCAGATCGTCTTGCCAGAATGAGAGAAGACTGCCTGATTGTTGTACCCGAAAGGGGGTATACATAAGAGAATTGACTCAATGGATCGGCACGAAATTCAAGTTCAACATCCCTGATCCCGGTGCAGTTTGACACCCAGACCTTCACGGTATCCTCCAGAAGAATCGTAGCTGGGGGGAACTCCGGAACAGAATCCTGAGCCCACGGAGAAACCACTTCATTTGTCTCTTCCTGAATACTGTCCCCGGCAGACAGCACAACTGGAATTTCCCTTTCAGGCGGGGGACCCGAAGAACTGAAAGCAAAGTAGGCAAGCGCGAGAAGAACAGCGAAACCCGCTACCCAGTACAATTTCTTACGACTGCGGGGAATATCGCGGTTCTTTTCTCTTCTGATAAAGCCGGGATCATCGGGAATCAATTCTCCACTGACCCCTTCAGGAAGCTTCGCGGTCAGGCTGTCAAGAATTATTTGAACCGCTCTCAGCCCATTGGGTCTGTCAACCGGAGACGCTGCTACCATGTCTTGAACGGCAGTTTGGAAAGTGGGACTGAGTTCCTGCCAGGCCTTTAACTGCTTTTCTCTGTTGTCTGTTCCGGCAGCGAGACGAAAAAGAAAAGAGCCAATGGCTGAAACATCACTTCTGGGATCCGACGGCCTTGACGACTGAACTTCCGGAGCGGTGAATGGAGACACGGGAATCCCCCTTCTTCCCGCAACCATAAGGATCGTGGAGCCATGAGAAACGAACATCTCCGGACCAATGTAACCGCAGATCATTCCCGCGGCTTGAAGGTCAGACACTATAGTCGATACCATCTTCGTAAGGTCAACTGCCTTTTCCGGAGAGAAACAACCGATTGCGCCCATTGTTTCGCAGAGAAATCTTCCATCACCTATATCGAAAAGCAGCAGTTTCCGCTGACCGGGAAGATCCCGAGCCGATACAGGCGATATCAAACCTCCAACTGACGGCCACCGATGCTGATAAACACCGGATTTCTCTGAAATCTCCGCGACCAGCTTTCTACCCTGGTATCTCACACGGCAGAGCATGTAGCCGCCATCAGAGTAAATCTCCGACTCAAGCTGGAGGCCACAGCTTCCCAGAAGATCAATATCCGCTGGCATTGGATGAGTAGTTCGGTGCTTCCTTGGTCACCGTTACATCGTGAGCATGACTTTCCCGCAAACCCGCGGAAGTCATTCTAATAAATCTTGCCCTCTTGAAAAGCTCGTGTATGCTTGAAGCGCCGACATATCCCATACCGGAACGGAGACCTCCAATGAGCTGAACCAGATAATCGCTTACAAGGCCTTTGAAGGCCACCATGCCTTCAATTCCCTCCGGAACCAGCTTCTTTCCCACAGAGGCATCCTGAAAATATCTGTCTGCGCTGCCCTTTTTCATGGCCCCCATAGAGCCCATTCCACGATATGTCTTGAACTTCCTGCCCTTGTAAATTATTGCCTCGCCCGGGCTTTCTGTAGTTCCAGCGAAAAGGCTGCCAATCATCACACAGGCTGCTCCGGCGGCAAGGGCTTTCACAATATCTCCGGAAAACTTGACTCCACCATCGGCAATGATTCTTTTCCCGTGTCTGCCTGCCGCCTCAGCGCAGTCGTAAATAGCAGTAAGCTGGGGGCATCCCACGCCAGCCACAATTCTGGTGGTGCAGATAGACCCGGGCCCGACACCTACTTTAACAGCGTCTGCTCCGGATTTGATCAGTATTTCGGTTCCCTCGGCGGTAACAACATTACCTGCGACTATTGCGAGATCGGAATACTTCGCCCTGATTGTCTCTGTGGTTTCAATAACAGTCCGGCTCTGTCCGTGGGCAGTATCAATAAAAATACAATCAACTCCGGCTTCCACCAGGGCATCCGCTCTGGTCACGGCAGGCTCTCCCACACTGACTGCGGCGGCGACTCTCAATCGTCCTCTGTTGTCTTTGCAGGCTTCGGGGTATTCCATTGCCTTCTGGGCATCCTTCAGAGTAACAAGGCCAGCCAGATGTCCTTCAGCGCTGATCAGAGGCAGTTTTTCAAGACGGTTCCGCCTGAGCAGAACCAGCGCGTCCTCAATGCTTGTTCCAACAGGAGCGGTGACAAGTTTGTCCATTGTCGTCATCAGATTAATTATCGGCGTGGAGCCGTCGAGTTCAAAATGATAGTCTCTGTGGGTCAGGATGCCGCACAGTTTCCCGTTCTTCAGTACCGGAAATCCGGAAACGCCCGTTTTTTCCGCCAGTTCGAATGCATCTGAAACAAGGGCTGACTCCTTGAGGGTGACAGGCTCGTTGATTACTCCGCTCTCCGCCCTCTTCACATAACGCACATGCTGTGCCTGCTCGTCAACAGTAAGGTTCTTGTGAATAACACCCATTCCCCCCTGCTGTGCGAGGGCGATGGCCATTCCCGCCTCGGTAACTGTATCCATAGCAGCGCTCAGTATTGGAATATTCAGAGTTATGTCCCGACACAATTCAGTATGAAGACTTACCTGCCCCGGATGCACATCTGAACCTGCGGGGAGAATCAGAACATCGTCAAAGGTAAGTGCTTCCTCTGCTTCTCTTGGGTTCATTAATCCCTCCCGAAAGAGAGGCCTCAGTCGGCCCAGTAAATTATCCTCCCGCATGTGGGACAGGTGTGAATTTTTAAATTTCTGTCAGGATCAGAGCAGATCGCAGTGGGCAGCCTTGTAAGACACCCCGCGCATCTTCCCATAAGAGCAGGGACGACCGCGTTCCCGTAATGTCTGGTCAGCTGGTTGTATAATCCACGCCATTTTCTGTTGATGTTCTTGCAGAATGCCTCCCGTAACTCCTTCAGTTCTTCAAGGGCCCCCTCGGCGTGAAGGCCCATTTCAGTTTCCCGTTTTCTGATATCTTTTCTGTTCAGATCCGCTATCATCACATCAAGGTCATGAAGGCTGATCAATTTTTCAAGCTGTTTGTCCATCTACTCTCCCTGCTCCTCCGGCTGGAACCCCAGCAGGTCGAGAAGCTCGTCTTGATTGCCGGCTGCGGCGATCCTGTCTCCGGAATTCCTGATTTTACCCGCGATGTGACCAAGAAAGCTGGAATGCTCCTGAGGCGCACTGTGTTTCACCGGAGAGACAAACAGAATAACGGTGTTAACCATCTCCCCCGGCCACGGTATACCCGCTTGCGATTTACCCACCGCGACAGTCAGTTTGTCAACAAGAATGCTTCTGCAGTGGGGCAGAGCAATACTGCTGTAAACAACTGTAGCTCCGACCTTCTCCCTTACATCCAGAGCACCCGCCAGTAACCCCCTGGACTTCTCACCCACAGGGAAAAGACCCAGCAACTCCGCTATCGCTTCCTCTCTGGAGGCTGCCGATAACTCGAATTTACACAAGACTGCGTATTTCAAAATGTACTCTCCCTTGCCATTTACTTGCCTAATATAGAATACTGTACATGTCCTGCAAGTTTAGGAAGCTACAGATATATCAAAGCGATTGGGTAATATGCACAGTATTGAGAAATTTGACACATACCTGACCGATGAAGGCTATTGGATATTGCTCCACACAGACGCAGGTAAAACTGTCTGCTCCAACAAAATAAGTGACATAGTCAGCGATCTGGGTATGAAGCTGGAAACTCTGACTTCTCTTCTCGGAAATACAGAGGAGGGACTGTGGCCAGTCCTGCTCGGAGGAAAAACTTTCAGACTGTCCTCCCTGGAAATTTCCCCTGAGTGCAGAATTCTTTCTTTAAGGCCTGTCGGCTCCAGTGAAATTGCGGATATGCTTACCAGCATCACAGGCGATGAAATTTTTGTTCTCATCTCCCCTCAGGGAAGAATCCTGTCAATGTCCGGAGAGGCTGTTTCCCTCTTCGACTCGGGAGATGATCTTGCCTCACTGTTTGACTCCTGGTCCTCGGGCGCGATACAAGCCGCGGTACAGAACTGTCTTAGAGAGGGCTCTACTCAGGATTTTCTCGTGAGTCACAGTTCCAGCGGCAGCAACAGATCGAACTACAGCCTGTCAATGAGAAAACTTCCTTCCCCGGGAAGGCTTGTCTTCTGCCGCCTCACAATCCCGTCAGTGGCAGTTGTTACCAGTGTCACGGACAGGAAAAGCCTTGTTGCCATACTGCTGGAAGAGAGCTTCTGCCCCGCTTTAATCATCAATTCAGAGGGAGTGATAACTTCCATGAATGGGGCGGCAAAAGATGTTTGTCAGCAGATGTGGGGAATGAATCCCACCGGATCAAGCCTTTACAAGTTCGTCCATCCTAAACACAGAAAAATCATCGAGCAAAGACATGAGCAGAGAAACAAAGGTTACACAACCACCTCCAGATTCTCTGTAAAACTGCAGCCTTCAATGTCCGGCTCTGAATTCAGTATTGATGTTTCAATAGTCCCCTTACCGGATACCGACCAGTATGTCATTTTTGCCCGGACAGAATCCAGGCGCTCCGCAGATGAAAAACGGAGCAGCAGTGAACCGGTATCTCAAGAGCTGATGAAACTGCTCTCTGAAGAAGACATGACTCAAACGGAAATTGTTGAAATTGCAGCCCGGTTTCTTGGTGCCACCTCAGCGGCGTTTGCTCACGAAGGAGAAGTTCTTACCATTGGTGATTCAAGGGAACTTATGCAGATGCTTGATCCAATTCAGCTGGCTGCCAGTCCCTGCGGTTTTCGGAAAGATGGCATCTTTCTGCACAGAATTCACTCAGGTTTCGGCATCTCACACCTTGTTTTTCAGGGAATACGCGAACACCCGCTGGAACCTCTCAGCCTTGCTGTTCTTCACGGTGCGTCCAGGGTTTTAGCTGAACGCAAAGCCAGATCCGCTCTCAAGGCGGGACATCGTATCCTTACTACCGTAAAAGCTCTGGCTAACAGTTTCCTGAAGAAGACAGAGCCTCTGGATGGATTACTCTCTGATCTGGCAAAGGACTGTCGGGCGGAAACAGCCGTTGTTTTCAAGATAAACCCGAATGGAACAGCTTTGAAGGGAATCGGCGCGGCAGGGGTTGTGGGAATACTGCCGGATCTTCCGATAGAGGCTCTAAACACTGCTTCATGGGCGTGTATTCGCGGGGAAACCGCATTCTTTGCAGAAACTCCTGAAGATGATCTCCGGTTCTCCCCGGTATTTCTCAATTCTCGATCTGAACTGGCAGTGCCCTATTTCAGCGGGAATACTACTGATGGAGTCATCCTGCTTGCATCAACTGAAACTGAGGCGTTTCACTATGTTGAAACCGAAATGATTCAAATGATGGCGATCCTTTTTTCCGCGCCGGAAAGATCGGGCAGGAACGAATCAGAGCAAGAGTTCTCTCCTGAATCAAATGCGCTGAAGCAAAAAACACTTGAGTACATTGTTCACAACATAACAGCCCTTTGTTCCGCATCCGGAATGCGCATTGAGTCTCTGGAAAAGACAGCGGGTGATTGTGATGAGGTACAACGGGATATGAAATACCTCGCTGATCTGGTGACAAAGCTGGACTTTTTCAGCAGGTGGACACTCTGGTGGTTGAAAATATCCGTTTACGGCGGATCTCCTGACCACAGGTGGATTGATCCTGTTCCCCTGCTGGAAAAAGTTCTCAATGAATTCAAGAGAGTTTCCGACCCTAAAGGAATCAAACTGAGCTTCCATCCCCCGAAGAATGACATTGAGGTTTGTACGGACGGTTCATTTGTAAGCATGATAGCCTATTCCCTGCTGGTATGTATCATGGATTATTGCGATGATTGTGAAAATGTGGGGCTCACAGTTGATCAGAGGGAAGACCACTGGTCTTTCAGATTTGATACAGCCGGAGGAAGTGTTTCGGGAGAATGTCTCTCCGTAGACAGACAGCCGAAAGAAAAGAACATGGCATTTACCCTTGCCTGGAAACTCACGGAAGAACTTGGAGGCACTGTAAGTACCTTCTCCAGCAAAGGGAAAACAACCAGAATGATTATCAGGCTGAAAGTAAGCGGCTGACTCGGAGGATATATGCTGACCAGATCGGATCTCATGTACGACCTGCCCGAAGAACTTATCGCGCAGCACCCGCCTGAGGTCAGGGGAACTTGCAGACTGATGATCCTTAACAGAGAGAACAGATCATTCTCTGAAGTTGAGTTCAGCCGGATCGCGGATTTCATAAATGACGATGATGCCCTTGTTCTCAACGACACAAGGGTAATCCGGGCAAGATTGAAAGGAAAGAGGGAACTCACGGGAGGCGCGGTTGAACTGCTCCTGCTGGAAAAAATCACTCCTCTGATCTGGAAAACAATGGTCAGGCCCGGCAGAAGATGCCGCGCGGGCAATGTATTCTCTTTTGACCGCGACTTGAAGGCCACAGTAAAAAAAGAACTGGGAATGGGAAGAGCGGTGGTGGAATTCTCCTCCGGCGGGCAGACAGAGGAGTTGATTCACAAAGCGGGAACCGTACCAATTCCTCCCTACATCAAACGACCGCCTGACGAGCTGGACAATGTTCGGTACCAGACTGTATTTGCCGAGAACGACGGCGCTGTTGCCGCCCCCACTGCCGGGCTTCACTTTACACCGGAAATGCTTCAGGGTATTCAGGATGCGGGATCTTCCATTGATTATCTCACCCTGCATGTGGGCCCCGGCACTTTTCAACCTCTGCGGAACGAAACGCTCGCGGAGAACACGATGGAAGAAGAACGATACTGCATATCATCGAACACCCTTGAATCGCTGCGGAAATGCCGGAACCGGGACGGACGGATAGTCGCGGTGGGAACCACCGTTACCAGAACACTTGAGTCCATAGACATCAACAGCAGAAATGATATTTCCGGGAGTACATCTATTTTTATACACCCTCCGTACCAGTTCAGGAATGTGGATGTTCTGCTGACCAACTTCCACCTTCCGGGCAGTTCTCTTATTTCGCTGGTGGGCAGCTTTGCGGGGCTTGATCTCATAATGGATGCTTACAAGAAAGCAATCGAGAGTAAATTCATGTTTTACAGCTATGGTGATGCCATGCTGATTATCTGAGGAGTGACTTTGTCTTACTATGACGCAAGACCTGCGAACAACAGGAAAGTGCTGGCACTGGCTTTGCAGGAAACCATTTTTACTGTTGCCTGGGGTGCGCTGGGTGGAACACTTTTCCTGCCTCTCACGAATTTGTGGGGCTACGCAATTCTGCCTGCCGCACTGATTTCCATCCATTTTCTTGTCTCCATGGAACTCTCCGGTGATGGCAGCCCTCTGGTTTCTCTTGATATAAAGCAGCACACCGCGGACGGGAAAAGGAACACATCAAGACAGGCTGTGTACTTCAGAATTCTCCTTTCCGTTATTCTGTTCCCGGCCGCTCTGATCGGGTACATACCTCTGCTGTTCGGGAAAACCTCTCTGCCTGAACTGATAACAGGGATCCGTCTTAATGCGGTTGACAGGGGATTTGACCCCAGACCGGAGTCGGTTATCGCGGGAATTCAGAGAAAAGCCACAATCCGCTTCAGAACTCTTGCCACTGTTCCTCTGGCTGCGACAGCAGCAGCCCTCATTCTGCTTCACTCCACACCGGTTGCTATGTCGCTGCAAACAGCTCAGGTACAGGATGGTCTTCCGGAGCATGAACAGGAACTGCTAACTCATTATCTGGGGCTGACAACACTGCATCCCGAAGAACTTGAGTACCATGTAAGGCTTGCAAGTCTGTACCACAGAAACAATATGCAGCAGGATCTCATGAACGAACTTACAGTTATTGCCGGAATTGATTCCACACATGCAATTCTTATCCTGGCGGACTCTGCATTATTCACATTTGAGACACTTGAACCACTTCCGGGAGATTCACTCCCTGACTGGGAAATCCCGACTCCGGCAGAAACAGTAACTGAAACCCCTGCGGATTCTACAGCGGCAGATTCCTCCGATTCCGCCGCATCCGACTCTCTGGAAATTCAGGCGGATTCCACAGAACTGATAACAGATACTGAAAGCCTGGACAGCCTTCCCGCTGATACCGTCCCGACAGTAACTGATACCCTCCCGGAAGTACCGGCAGATACGATGCCGGATGTGCCGACAGATACGATGCCGGATGTGCCGACAGACTCGCTGCCGGTCACACCGCCTGACACATCCCCGCCTCTCCCGGAAGAGGAGCTGAACAGTACTGTGGAGGAGTCCGCGCCCTCAGTCGTTGAAGAAGCAGAGGAGGAAACCGTTGAGCCGGATACCCTCATTCAACCTTAGCGGTACCAGCGGCAAAGCCCGCCGGGGAACTCTGCATCTCGCGCACGGCCCGGTGGAAACTCCGGCTTTCATGCCTGTGGGAACGCAGGCTACAGTAAAAACCGTGAGGAACTCAGATCTGGAAGCAGATGGCTACAGTATCATCCTGGGAAACACATATCATCTTTACCTGCGTCCCGGCCTTGAAATCATAGAGCGGGCCGGCGGTCTGCATTCATTTATGAACTGGAAAAATAACATTCTCACAGACAGCGGAGGATTTCAACTGTTCAGCCTCTCTTCTCTCCGTAAGGTAACAGAGGAAGGCTACAGTTTTCAGTCACACATTGACGGCAGCAGACACATTCTCACCCCGGAAAAGGTAATTGAAGCACAGACCATTTTCGGCAGTGATGTGATGATGATTCTTGATGAATGCCTTGAGCAGCCAAGCGAAGAAGCAAGAACTGAAGAATCTGTGGAACTGACTCTCAGATGGGCCGGGAGAGCCAGGAAAATCCACCCGGGGAATGAACAGGCCATGTTCGGAATTGTTCAGGGCGGCGGCTTCCCGAAACTCAGGGAGTACTGCGCCAGACGCCTGGTTGATATGGACTTCGACGGATACGCCATTGGCGGAGTTGCCGTTGGAGAGGAAAGACCAATGATGGAACTGGCGGTAAAAAGCTGCATAGATCATCTCCCGGATAACAAGCCCCGCTACCTCATGGGAGTAGGTAAACCGAAAGATCTGATTGACTTCGTTGGGATGGGCGTTGACATGTTCGACTGTGTCGTGCCCACCCGGAACGCCCGTGGAGCCTGTTTCTTCATTCCAGACGGCAAGCTCAACATTCGTAACGCAAAACATCGGGATGATTTCAGGCCGGTGCAGGAAGACTGTGACTGCTATGTCTGCAGGAATCATTCCAGGGCGTATATGCACCATCTTTTCAAGGCTAAAGAATGGCTTGCCCCCATTTACGCTACTCTTCATAATCTCAGATACTTCGCCCGCCTCATGGAGCAGCTCAGGGAGGCAATAGCAGAAGACAGATTCGAATCCACTTCCCGTGATCTGTTAAACAGAA
>JAUVIS010000231.1 GCA_030592635.1 Candidatus Fermentibacteraceae bacterium
CCTTGAAGCCGGGATAAACACAAGAGAATAGAACTCGGTTATTCCCTCACCGTGATACCAGAATCTGTCCATAGGTTCCGCATGATCATGGGTGAGATGCGAGTAGAAACTGTTGTATTCAGCATCGTCAACATCAGAAGGGGAACGCAACCACACAGGGGTTCCGGTGTTCACCTGGCTTTTCTTTTCCTCCGTGTTCCCATCGTCATCTTTTTCTTCTTTAATAAGGAAAACAGGATTGCTCACAAAATCGGAGTAGTGCTTTACCATGGATTCAATCTTCCATGTGTCCAGGTACTCTCCGGCATCTTCCTTCATCTGAAGTGTAATGGATGTTCCGGTTGGAATCTCTTTCTCAGATGGCTCTATGGTGAAATTTTCTGTATTTTCGCTGCGCCATACCCAGCCGGATTCTTCCCCGGCTTTACGACTGCTTACGGTTACCGTATCTGCCACCATAAAAGCGGAATAGAAGCCTACGCCGAACTGACCGATAAGATCAGGACGAACGGCATTGGATGCCGCCTCCTCCAGAAACTTTATTGTTCCCGATGACGCGACTGTTCCGAGATTGTTCTCAAGATCCTCCGCGTTCATACCAATACCATTGTCACTGATGGTAAGATTCTTCGCGTCTTTATCGACACTGATAACTATTTCCGGAGTGTACTCCTCTCCGATAAGATCAGGATCATCAAGGGCAAGGTATCTCAGTCTGTCAATGGCATCCGAGGAATTGGACACCAGTTCGCGAAGAAAAATATCTCTGTTGGAGTAAAGGCTGTGAATAACAAGATCAAGTACCCGTCGTGTTTCAGCCTTGAATTTCATAGTTCTCTGTTCTGACATCTCACTCCTTAGCGTATTTTACCTTCCAGGAACGGAACCTGGAATACTTTTTCTGAAAAAATGGGACCATGACCGAAATACCCGTCTTCTCCAAAAAGTTCCCCGTGGTCAGATGTAACTGTTATCCAGGTATTCCGGGGAACGATATCAAAAAGTCTCTCAAAAACCGAATCAAGGTATTTAACAGTGTCAATCTGTCTGGCTCTCAGCATGTCCATTTCCTTCTGATCAAAGAACTGCCTCTCGCCGGTAGTGCTTTCTTCAATGCACCCGTCAACCACATGATCATCCAGATGCTTGAACACTCCGTGAACACCGCTTATTCTGGGCCAGTCGTTCTCTGCCTCTGTGGGTCTTGCGTAAGGATAGTGAGTCTCCCCGACATTAAGCATGTAAAAGCTGGGTCTGTCTGATGGAAATCTCATAAGATCGAGCATAGCGTTCATGTCGTTGTGTTTATCCATAAGTCTGAATGTATCAAATCCGCAGTTAACAGGAGTCATACTGTTAAGAACAGGAAGAGAAACCATTGCATGGGTTCTGTAGCCCATTGTTCTCTGAAGGAAGTCGGGCAGCCACAGCCTGGGAACAAGGCTTTTGAACTCAATGTCCCTGGCGCCGAGTCTTTCATTATACCTCACGAAATCGTGCTTGTAGTACTCGCTTGCGAACACGCCTTTCGGGCTGTTGTGAGGCATAAGCCCCATGAGCATATTGTAGTGTGAGGGAGCCGTCCATGTTGCGTAGCTGTACCTGTCCTCTGTCTCACCCAGTTTCATTATGGTGGACGGTGCGGCCTCCATGAAAGTATCGTACCGGCAGCTGTCAAGAACCACAATGATAAAGTTGTTCATGTTATCATAGGGCGGTGCCGTTCTGCTCTGCTTTTTTGTTGTGTTCGCTATTTTCTTTCTGTTGAAAAAACCCAATTGTACTCCTATCTGCGAGGTAAAAGAACACTTGCAATGTCGGTCATTACCGCCTCAGACCACAAGGCCCCGATAACAGACATTTGTTCCGAAAGGGTCTTGAAACCCGTCTCGAGCATGCTTCTTTCGTATCTGTAATTGCGCTGGAGAAGAACCTCTGACCCTCTGTTTCCCATTAAAGTCACATCAACATCAAGAACGGCAATCCAGGTAATGCTGTCAACCTGCGTTGCACCGAATTCCCTGATATAGCCCTCAACAGTGAGAAGATTGTCCACGCTGGTTGCAATCCTGAAAATAGATGGATAGTTACCAGTGGCCTGAAAGTCTCTTGACAGCATTTCACCCAGCATGGCCCCGGGACGGGTTACCCATCTGTTACTGGAGCTTTCTGAGACACTCCCATCATCATACCTGACAACCATACCAGAGAGCTGATAGCTTCCTGATGCGTCAAAATCTTTTATTCTGAGAGCATTTGTAAATATCTGATTCCCGGTCTCTATGGGTGCATCCCATC
>JAUVIS010000013.1 GCA_030592635.1 Candidatus Fermentibacteraceae bacterium
AAGTACCGGTTGCCTTCCCTTGCAAGTTCCATGGCTACACCAATGGCCTTTTTGAATTTGAAGGATTCCATCAGAAGAGCTATCTCCCTGGCGGTCTCACCAGCCTTGTTCAGAAGAGTCATATCAAGATCTGCAGAGGGAACCTTACCGTCAAATTTGCTTGCGGTAAACTTAATAGTTCTGTTGATGAAGTTCCCAAGAACATCGGCAAGCTCGTTATTTCTGGACTGGTACTCCAGCCAGGAGAAATCAGAGTCTCTGGTTTCCGGAGCATTCACAGCAAGAGCGTAACGCATAGGATCCGGATCGAAATGATCAAGATATTCTCCCATGCCTATTCCTGTTCCCCGACTGGTGGAAAATTTCCGGCCCGAGATATTCAGGTACTCGTTGGCCGGTACATTCCAGGGCAGAATGTAGTTCCCAAGCCCGTGCAGAAGAGAAGGTTCAATAATGCAATGGAAAACTATGTTGTCCTTGCCTATGAACTGGACAAGTCTTGTGCCGGGATCCTGCCAGTATTTCTTCCATTCCTCAGGATCTTTCCCGGTCTTCCTGAAGTATTCTCTTGTGCTGCTTATGTATCCAAGTACAGCCTCAAACCACACATAAAGGACCTTGCCCTTAGCTTCGTCCAGAGGAACAGGTACACCCCATGAAAGATCTCTGGTTATTGCCCTTTCCCGAAGGCCGTCACCCAGCCAGCTGCGGCAGTACTTGAGTACATTTGTTTTCCAGTCGGATTGCCCTTCAAGCCAGACCTCAAGCCACTCCTGAAAGTGGTCCAGAAGCAAAAACCAGTGCCTTGTATCTCTGGTCTCCGGGGTTGCGCCGCAGATTCCGCACCTGGGATTTATCAGTTCAAAAGGCTCTGTCCATGTGCCGCAGTTCTCGCACTGATCGCCGCGAGCATCTTCTGAACCACACTTCGGGCATGTACCGTTGATGTATCTGTCAGGCAGATAACGTTTACATTCAGAGCAGTAGAGCTGTTTCATATCCCTGGGAGCAATGTGTCCCTTTTCAAGAAGTTCCAGAAAAACACTCTGCGCAAACTCCACGTGCTCGGGACAAGTGGTTCTTGAAAAGTTATCAAAGCTGATCCCGAATCTTTTGAAATCATCGGAAATGGCGGAATGGAACCTGTCCACAACTTCAAGAGGGGTAATCCCCATTTTTTCTGCGGCTATAGTGATAGGAACTCCGTGCTCATCGGTTCCGGAACAGAAGAGAATGTCCTGCCCGCGCATCCGCATGTACCTTACATATATATCGGCGGGGAGGTATGCTCCCGCAAGATGGCCCAGGTGCTTTGGTCCGTTCGCGTAGGGAAGCGCGCTTGTTACCATGTATCGGGACATCAGCTTTTCCTCTCTTCTTTTCTGTTGTTCTTTCTCCAGTATCGCCCGCGCCCTCTGTTCCTGTTCTTTTTCTCGGTCTTATCCTTTTTCTCTTCCTTTTTTATCGGAGTGTCCTGCCCGTTCCCTCCTGTTTTCTGACGCGAGTCGCAGGGGGCGTCGGCAGGTGGCGGCGGTGGTGTGGTCATGGTTCGCCTTCTGTGGAAGTCCTCAATTGGCAGAATCTCCTCGCTGCCGTTTCCCTCCCACAGAATGGTCACGGTCTCCTTGAAGATGTCAATCTCCTTAACGCATGCCTGTAAGCCGTTCACCTTTAAAATAAGACCAATCCGGGGATATGTTTTCAGTGCCTTGCGGTAGAACTCGGTTTCGTATTCCAGGCAGCACATAAGACGGCTGCATGCGCCTGAGACCTTGCTGGGGTTGGGAGACAAATGCTGATCTCTCACTGATTTGAGTGTTACCGACTTGAATTCGTTCAGGAAGCTGGCGCAGCAGAGCTGTCTGCCGCATACTCCCACGCCGTCCTTGTACCTGGCATCATCTCTGACTCCAATCTGGCGCATCTCAATTCTCGCTCTGAACGCAGAAGCCATATCTCGAACCAGTCCTCTGAAATCAGTTCTCTGGTCAGCTGTGAAAAATATCCGGATTCTGTTCCTGTCAAGTTGAGATTCGCAGTCTGTGAGACGCATGTCAAGACCTCGGGCCTTTACCCGAGTTTCACAGTGTTCCAGTACCTCTTTTTCAAAAATATGATTGGATCTGAAGTTTTTCATATCAGTATCTGTCGGAATTCGGAGAAAGTTGCCCTCTATCCTTTCCATATTGCTTTCACAGGGAGGCAGCTTGGCCACCACTCTGCCCATGTCCTCGCCCCTGTCCACGGAGACAACAACCATGACCCCCATGTTCACAGGCCTGTCAGTTCTGTTCGCGAATATCAACAGTCTTCTTGACTTAAATGCGAGCTGAAGTATTTCTGCCGGTTGATTTTCCATTGTTCGAGCATCCTCATCTTTCATTTCAATGCCCTCTTCTATTCCTTGAGCCCACCACCGCCGCGGAGAACGCCATTGAGGGTGAGGCATTCGCCCTCAATCTGTTTTCGCATTGCTGGAAGAGCATTTCCATCCTCTGATATGTTTCATCGTCTGCTCCGCTTACAACGGGTATCGATTCCCGGGTTAACGGTTTGGATCCGGTCAAAGCCCGTCTGAGGTCGTGTGTCAACGCAATCACTTCGGAGCAGAGGGGAAGAATTCCCTCTCGGCCAAGCTTTCTGGACAACACCTCCACCTCTGCCGCAAGCTCCATATCACCGGAAAAGCTGTTAAAAATCAGGGAAAGAATGTCCTCCGCCTGACTCCGGTCTTCAAGCTTTTCCCTGCCGAGTACAAGAGCCTGTCCAGGACAGCCGTCCGATTGCAGAGCCAGTCTGGACGCAGTTTCCGCCGATACACCCGTTCTTTCCATGAGTAACTCTTCCACCATGGGGTTGGTCAGTCTTCCGAATCTCACGGTGTGCGCTCTGGATCTCACTGTGGGCAGCATACCTGATACTCTGGAGGTAATCAGAACAAGAAGGGCACCGTCTGGAGGCTCTTCCAGTATTTTCAGAATTGCGTTGGCCGCTTCTCTTCTGAGGCGGTGAGCGTCATATATTATTTCCACATACCCGTATCCCTCAAATGATTTCCTTGATAACCGGTGTCCCATTTCCCGCATCTGATCAATGGAAATGTAGGTGTTTCCCGGAATGCGAAGCGGCGTAATCCCGTCTTCAGCCCTGGCTTTGAACAGGCCAATAGTATCCTCATCTTTTGTGGTCTTCATTCTTGGAATAGTGATTCTTACATCGGGATGAATCAGGTTATTGACCAGTCTGCACTGTCTGCATCGACCACAGAAACCCTTTTCTTCCTCAGGGCAGATCCTGGCCTTTGCCATATCAAGAGCCGCTGTCAATCTGCCGCTGCCGTCAGGGCCTGCCAGGATGTACGCGTGGGCAAGCCTGTTACTGCTTACAGTTGATGAAAGTATTTCCTTTGCCTGACTCTGACCCTTCAGAGTTAAAAACAGTTTCACATCTACTCCAGATACTCAAGGGGGTTCACCGGTTCTCCGACACGGCGTATTTCAAGATAGCAGCCCGACCTTCCTCCGGGCAGGGGGCCTGTCAACCCAAGGAAAGATCCTGTACTAACGGTTTCGTTCCGTGAAACCTCCAGACTCCCCAGATGAGCGTAGACACTGTAGTACCCGTCAAGGTGATCAAGAACAACCATTCTTCCCATATTCAGAAATTCTCTGGCATAGATAACCACTCCGGGACCAATGGTTGATACCCGGACAGAAGTGCCGGTGACTGCAATTGAGATTCCATTGCTGATCGTCTCTGTTCCGTACACGGGATCCTGATCCACACCGAACCCTCTTATTACTGATCCTCTTACCGGCCAGCCCACCTCCCCGCGATTCACCGCCAGATAAGCTGAAGATGAAACATCCGTTGACGGAGCGGAAGCGGATGATACGCCGGATCTGAGAGTGGTGACAAATGCTGAAAGCTGTTGCATTCTCTGCTCCATAGCCTCAGCGGAATCTCTGGCGGCAACTATTTCGCTCTCAAGACTCTGACGAAAAAGCGTCTGTCTCTCTTCTTCCCTGTATATCCGCTCTTGAGCATCTTCCATCTGCAGCCTGAGAACTCTTGCATCTTCTACAAGAATTTCCAGAGAATCACGGTATTCGGAAAGAGAATCTCCGGACTGCTCCAGATACTGCATTCGTTCAATGGCGTTCTCCGTCAGATGATCCATAAAGGACATTCGCCTCAGGTATCTACTGATGCCTCCTGGAGCAAACAGAACGGAGGATTCCACAAGTCTTCGATGAGAATAGAGAAAGAGTATGTAGTCCTCGACTCCGGACTCCAGCTCAGCTCTTGATGAATCGGTAAGGAACCATCTCTGATCGATACTGTGAATATCCATGGTGAGCCGGGCTTCGCGGGCCGCCAATTCGTTGTAGTACCCTCTGGCAGCCCCCAGATGCTCATGAATACCCATAAGAATCTCCTCGCTGGAAGCCTGTCTCCCCTCCAGCTCTTCAAGGTACACCCTGGTCTGCTCCAGCCTGGCAGCCAGACCGTCTATTCCGGCATCACCCAGTAATACCATGCAGATAATTGCCAATACCCCATGGCCCATCAGCAGCTCCTATTTAAGCAATCTTGAAGCAAGTTCCTCTGCCCTGTCCGTTTTCTCCCAGCTGAAACTTCCATCTTCACCGGGAATTCTTCCAAAGTGACCAAAGGCTGCGGTCTTTCTGAAAATCGGCTTCCTGAGGCCAAGTGAACTGATTATCTCGTAGGGCTTCAGAGGAAATATTTCCTTCACTGCTTTTTCTATGTCAGAAACATTGCCAACTCTTTCGGTTCCGAAGGTATCCACTCGAACACTTACCGGTTCTGATCGCCCTATGGCATAAGCAAGCTGTATCTCACATCTGTCCGCAACGCCTGAAGCAACAATGTTCTTGGCTATGTATCTTGCCATGTAGGCGGCACTCCGATCCACCTTTGTGCTGTCTTTGCCACTGAAAGCGCCACCGCCGTGACGACCCATCCCGCCGTATGTATCAACTATGATCTTTCTGCCTGTAAGTCCGGTGTCTCCGTCAGGACCGCCGATGACAAACCTTCCAGCGGGGTTGTAAAGGAAATGGCCACTCCACTCCAGGTAGGGAACAAAGGTCTCAAGCACGGGGGAAACAACCTTTGCCCTGATTTCCTCTTCCATTGTACCGTTCCCGGCATCCTCCGAGTGGTGAACGGACATAAGTATCTCGGAAATGCCCACAGGCTTACCGTTCTCGTACTCCACTGTTACCTGACTCTTTGCGTCGGGTCTCGCCCACTCTATCTCTCCGTTCCTTCTCGCTTCACTCAGCCGTTCAAGAAGCCTGTGAGAAAGATGAACCGGGTACGGCATAAGAGCCCTGGTCTCGTTGCAGGCGAAACCGAACATCATCCCCTGATCACCGGCACCCTCGTGACTGATCACTCCGCTGTCAATATCCACAGACTGAGCGTGAAGCCTTATCTGATAATCGTTCTTCTCGAAGTGAAATCCGATTTCCGGAAGAGTATAGCCTATATCCTTTATTGTATCTTTTGCCAGTTTTATGTAGTCTACTTCCCCACTGGCTTTCACTTCCCCGGCCAGAAGGCAGAAGTTGGTGGTTACCAGTGTCTCACACGCGACATGAGCATTGGGATCAAGGGCGAGATGGGCGTCAAGCACCGCGTCAGATATCTGATCACAAACTTTGTCAGGATGTCCTTCCGAAACCGATTCACTCGTAAAAAGCTTTCTCATAATAGTCTCCATTCCTCTTGTAATAACACAAACAGGCCGTCATCCGACGGCCCGAGGCAATGGCTGACGGCTTTTTAGCACTTTTTTTAACGTGGTTGCAATATACCTCAAATCAATCCACACACATGAGCAATATAAGCAAAAACCCGAAACAGACAAAGGGTTCCGTCATTTCTTCAAATGCTGCCGGTTCTTACTCCTCTGTGCTATCGCTCATTGCACCGTCCTGGACAAAAGAATCTCCATTCCCCACAGCGCCGGAAAGCTTTTCCGAAAGAGAGTCCATGTCGTCAGCAAACCTGTTCATCAGGGCGTTTGCCTCCAGAATGGCTTTTCTGCTTTCCCGCTCCTCTTCCTCCCGCTTCTTTCTTTCCTCCGCCGTAGCGCTCCATTCGGTTTGTCTCAAGCCTTCAAGATAGCTCTTACCGGAACTGTCGGGAAAAAGATAATAAAGCAGTTTTTCGTGGGTGGTCTCCGCTAGAGGCAATTCCGTTCCTGAGGCAAGGGGGATTCTCCTGTCAAAACCTGAGGAATCATACTCCCTCTCATCTCTGAATCCGCACACCTTTTCCCTGTAGTCGGGATCAACAGGGAAAGGAGTTCTTCCGTAAAAACCGGCGATAAGGTTGAAATACTGAACAGGGTTAACAGATTTACCAAGGGCGGTGAAGTATGCTTTAACACCCACTATCTGTGAAGTGGGAGTAACGAGAGGACACCATCCGGCCTTCTGTCTTACCTCCTGAACAGCCTCCAGAGCCCTGTCCAGATATTCGGATTTGTTATCCCGGGCCAGCTGATTTACAAAGTTGCTGTACATGCCTCCGGGGATCTGGGCGTTAAGAACCTCAATGTTCGGTCTGGGAAAACCGCATGCGCGCTCCATGATATGAGTTACTTCAAGAGCCCTGTCCACTTTACCCTTAGCCAGATTATCCAGAATGTCATTGACCATGGGAAGAAGCTTGTCTCTTCCAGGCCATACAGACTTGTGGATTTTCAGGTTGAATTCCCTCTCAACCTGATCAACAACAGTAAACATTTCATCGTGAATGGGCTTCAGAACCTTATCGGACAGATCCAGCCCGGTATCTATGCCCAGGACTTCCGCGAAAAGGGAAAGAATCTCAATGGAAGGATGAGATGATCCGCCTGCCAGTGGCAGAAATGCAGTATCAATCTTGTCAATACCGGCGAGAATGGCAATTACCGCGGAAATGTGACCGTACCCGGGCGTACAATGAGTATGAGAAACCACAGGCACGGTAAGAACCTTCTTCAAAGCCCGATAGTACTCCCAGGCCTCAACGGGCGTTTTCAATCCGGCCATGTCCTTGTCAGTTACCATGTGAGCGCCAAGTTTTTCAAGCTCAATACATTTCTGCACGAAATGATTCACATTGTATGGCGAACCGGTTGTGTAGCAGACAGCGGCATCAAAGGTACCGCCAGCTTCATTCACTCCGGCAAGAGCAGCTTTGAAATTCGGTGCGTAGTTCAGAGCATCAAAGATTCGCATAACCGACGCGCCTGCTTTTACTGCTTCTCTGTTGAAATCTCTGACGATGTCATCAGGGTATGGATCATATCCAAACAGATTCTGTCCTCTGGAAAGAGCCCTCAGCCCCGCATTGTAGGGCTTTGCCATTTCACTCATCTTCTGAAGGCGGGTAAACGGGTTTTCTCCAAGGTATCTCATTGCACTGTCAAGCGTGGCTCCGCCCCACACCTCTAAAAGATTCACACCGCTGTCCAGAATAAGAGGAAGAAGTCTGAGCACCTGCTCAGTGGACATCCTTGTGGCAAGCAGTGATTGCTGGCCATCTCTAAGACTCAGATCGACAAACTCCACCGAATCACGGGGCACGGCTTCCATTCCGGGAGCCGGCTTTAAACTCTGGAAGAAATTCCTTATTGACATCACATCTCTTTCCAAGTTATCAGTGAGGGGTTACTCTGCTTCCTGCAGGGAATTATATTGAAAGACAGCAGTGGAGTGTTACAAGGAAGTTTCAAGGGGTCTGGAATTACATCTGTGCAGGCGTGATACTGAAGTATGTGTCCAGGGGTTACATTCAGCAGGAGGAATTCCCGATGATGAAGAACAGAGTGAAGGTTCACCTCACTCAAGCCAGACAGCACGCGGCAGAAGGCAACAGAGATCAGGCTCTTGACTCCATTAGAAAAGCAC
This sequence comes from Candidatus Fermentibacteraceae bacterium, assembly GCA_030592635.1. GTDB lineage: Bacteria > Fermentibacterota > Fermentibacteria > Fermentibacterales > JCC-6 > Sabulitectum. The sequence continues at coordinate 7,932 of JAUVIS010000013.1, forward strand.
TGGCTGCTGACCCCGGTGAAATATTGATAACAGAGGTATTGATTTCGATGGAACGCGCCGACAGCAACCACAATCAACACGAGAATGACTACTCGTCCGATATTGCCGTTCAACGGTCTACTGCTGAAAGGAACAACACTACAGACATGGATTCAAAGCTCGAAAAAATCTTCAGCCTCTCAGATGAAGCCCTTGTTTCCGGAAATGACGCCAAAGCGCTGGCCTATCTTAAAAAAGCCGTACTGCTTTTCCCTGAAGAGCCGGAGGCTGATCGGAAACTGCAACAGCTCAAGAACAGAATCAGAGCGGGAAACCTTGTGAAGATAGGCATGAAAAAGCTTTCAGAGGGAGATACCGTCAAGGCAATAGCGGCCTCCAGAAAAGCCTTTGACCTGCTGCCCGGCGTGAACGGGCTTGAAGAACTGCTGAGCGGAATAGAAGAGAAAGAGAAAAAGGCTGGCAAACCGGAGAAAAAACCGGTAATTGAAGGAGAATTGACTCCCGAAAACGAAGCACAGCTCTGGGCGGACAGAATCAGGACTGCTGTCAAAGATGACAATTTCGAAGAGGCCGGAAAAATGGTTGCTGAAGCGGTGCGAAGACATCCGGACGATGATCTTCTCGGCTCATTCCACTCAAAACTCAAAAGGCTCGGTTTTGTAAAGTAAGTTTATGTTACTGCTTATCCGGAAAAGAAGCCGGGAACATTTGCAAGCAGAATACCGAAAATCAGTGAAATTATGCCCAGAAGAAACAGCAGGGCTGCGCCGAATGTGTTTCCTTCTTTTTTCCCGTTCTTAATGAATCCAAAGATGGACAGAAACAGACCTGCCGCCACCAGAATAAGATATGAGTAATTCAAATTTTCTCCAATCGGTTAAGAACCGGTTTCTTTCACTTTTATCCATAGTGAATGCTGGTCATCGGTAAGATTTACGGGGAGTTTCACCACCACGGTAACCAGCAGATCTCCAGTTACCCCGTTGTGAGTCACTCCCTTTCCCCGCATCCGGAGAACAGTTCCAGGTTGTGTGCCCGGCTTGATTTTCAGTTTGACCTTTCCGTCAAGTGTTCTAACCATCAGCGAAGCACCAAGAACCGCCTGCGCCGCGGTGACTGTTACGCTGCAGAGAATATCTCTTCCCTTCCTGGAAAAAAACCTGTCATTCTTTACCCGCAGTCGCACCAGAACCGTGTTGCCTCCAATTGAGGTTCTAAGGGTGGTTCCGTCACTGGCGCCGGAGGGAATTCTGAGAGACACCTTCTCGCGGCTCTGAATCTCTCCGGCCCCGCCGCAGGTGGAGCACCTCTTCTTCAGAGTGTATCCTCTTCCGCCGCAGTTGGCACACGGATGCATGGTGGAGAAGAAACCCTGTCCGCTGGAAATCCTTCCAGCGCCCCCGCAACTGGCACATGTCTCCCGTCCGGAACCTCCTGCTCCGTTGCACTTGCGACATGCCACCGGCAGGCGAAGAGACCGCTGAACAGTTCCGCCCTTTGCTGCCGTAACAAAAGGTATTTCTATCTCAACCTGAGATGTTCCCCGTGAGGCCGAAGCCCGGCCATCAAATGGATTTCCGCCTCCGCCTCCGAACATGGACCTCAGAATATCACTCAAGTCTCCGAAGCCCTCAGCGCCGCCGCCATCACCTGAGAACGGATTATGGCCACTCTTGCGCATGAGATCATACTGCTCACGCTTCTCGGGATTGCCAAGGATATCGTAAGCATCGGAAATTCTCTTGAACCTCTCCTCGGCTGCAGGATTATCCGGATTGGCATCAGGATGATTCTTCTTTGCAAGAGTCCTGTAGGCCTTGCGCAGTTCATCCGGTGTAGACTTCTCGCTAACTCCAAGAATTTCGTAAAGGTCTTTTGTCAACTGGCATCAACCCCATCCCGGGGAGATGCCTTGCCGACCTTTACTCTGACCGGCCTGAGAAGATCCTGCCCGAAATAGTAACCCTTCTGGAAGACCTCCAGAACAATATCCGCGTCACCCTCGCCAATACTCTCCGCCACCATTGCTTCGTGTATATTGGGATTAAAGGTGTCTCCGGGTTCCGTTGGAACTTCCTCAAGACCTTCTTTCTTCAAAACACTGTGAAGCTGTTCAGAGGTCTGCATTATGCCATCAACAATTTCTTTGTCGGAATGATCCCCCTGACAGGTAACTCTTGCTCTGTCAAAGTTATCCAGAACAGTAAGAAGCTCTTCAATCAGCTTCTTTCTGCCCTGTCCTATCAATCTGTTGAAGTCTCTGGCCTGACGCTTTCTGTAATTGTCAAATTCCGCTGCCAGCCTCTGGTATCTGTCCAGCAGATCACTTTTCTCTTTCTCAAGAAGCTCGATTCTCACCTCCGGAGAATCAACTTCCGCCTCTTCTTCCGGGGAAGCAGAATTATCTTTCTCAGTATTTATTTCATCTTCCGGGCAGGGCTTTGAGCCCCGCCTTCTGTCTGATTGCTTTTTCCTTCTAGGATCACCCATCAGTCATCCACCACTTCAAAATCAGCGTCAACCGCGTCTTCCCCTGCATCTGCCTGCTCCTGCTCAGCGGGTTCACCCTGCTGTGCCTGGTCAGCGTTCTGCTGGTGAAATCTGGTTCCAACCTCCTGCCAGATTTTCTCAAGCTCTTCGACCTGAGAGGCAATCTTTGTGTCGTCATCGCCCTCTAGAGATTTTCTGGTCTCGGAAATGGCCTCTTCCAGCTTTGCTTTGTCTGCTGCGTCAAGCTTGTCGCCCATCTCTTCAATCTGTTTCTCGACCTGGTAGGCAAGATTTTCGCCCTTGTTCCTTGTATCAACAGCAGTTCGGCGTTGCTCATCATCAGTGGCGTGCGCTTCGGCATCCTTCACCATCTGATCAATGTCTGTCTCAGAAAGGCCGCTGGACGCTTCTATTCTGATCTTCTGCTCCTTGCCGGTTGACTTGTCTTTTGCGGACACATGCACAATGCCGTTTGCATCAATATCAAACTCAACCTCAATCTGAGGAAGCCCTCTGGGAGCAGGTGGAATCCCTTCAAGGGTGAAGCGGCCAAGAGTCCGGTTATCAGCAGCCATTGTTCTCTCTCCCTGAAGAACATGTATTTCAACACTGGTCTGGTTATCCGCAGCGGTGCTGAATACCTGGCTCTTTTTTGTCGGGATAGTGGAATTCCTGTCTATAATAGATGTAAAAACAGCCCCAAGAGTTTCTATACCGAGCGTAAGAGGTGTTACATCAAGAAGAAGAACATCTTTGATGTCCCCGCTGAGAACTCCGGCCTGGATCGCGGCACCAACAGCAACCACTTCATCAGGGTTTACGCCCTTGTGGGGTTCACGCTTGAATATCTCTGTAACCTTCTGTTGCACAAGAGGCATTCTGGTCATTCCGCCCACAAGAATAACTTCGCTTATGTCAGAAGCCGTAACTCTTGCGTCTTTAAGGGCCTGAAGGCAGGGCTTCACTGTTTTTTCAACAAGACTTGCCGAAAGCTGCTCATATTTCGCCCTTGAAAGAGTCATGCTCAAGTGCTTTGGACCAGTTGCGTCTGCTGTAACGAAGGGCAGACTGATATCGGTACTTTTCACGGTTGAAAGTTCACACTTTGCCTTCTCAGCGGCTTCTTTAAGCCTCTGAATTGCCATCTGGTCAGCAGAAAGATCAATTCCCTGCTGCTTCTTGAACTCGCTCACCATCCAGTCAATTATTACCTGATCAAAATCATCTCCGCCGAGGTGTGTATTACCATTGGTAGACTTCACTTCAAACACACCATCACCGATCTCAAGTACGGAGATATCAAAAGTACCTCCGCCAAGGTCGTAAACAGCAATGGTTGAATTTCCCTTCTGCTTGTCCATGCCGTAAGCGAGAGCGGCAGCGGTAGGTTCATTAACCAGACGGAGTACCTCAAGACCGGCAACCCTGCCGGCATCCTTTGTAGCCTGCCTCTGGCTGTCGTTGAAGTAAGCGGGCACAGTAATCACTGCCTGCGTTACTTTTTCTCCGAGGTAGTCCTCGGCAGTCTGCTTCATCTTCTGAAGAATCATAGCGCTTATCTCAGCAGGAGAATACTTCTTCCCGAAAACCTCAACCCAGGCGTCATTACTCTTCCCCTCAATGATCTTGAAAGGAACTCTCTTTATCTCTTTGCCGGCCTCGCCATAATGCATTCCCATGAATCGTTTGATTGAGAATATTGTGTTTCCAGGATTGGCAACGGCCTGGCGACGAGCAACTACTCCGATGTGTCTCTCGCCGTTCTCGTTAAAAGCTACTACCGACGGTGTTGTTCTTGTTCCCTCCGCGTTTGGGATGACAACCGGCTCGCCGCCTTCCATGACCGCAACGCAGGAGTTGGTTGTACCCAGGTCAATTCCTATGACTTTTCCCATGTTCTGCTCCTTCTTTTGTGTGTATTTATTTCTATATTCATATACATAAATGTTTTATTTGCTTTCGCAGATACTTCTGCTGTTCCTCGTTATGTGAAGCAATTGTCATGCCATTCCTGTGTATATTTGTATCTGCTTGCGTCACACCGGATTACGCGGCGTGCAATTTCTCGATCATTTCTTTCCCGCATATAATGGCGCAAATGTGACACATGCAGGCACAATGGTATATTAGGGGTCACGCAAAACAGGGGTGGGTATGTCCAGCGATAAAATCACTGTCAGAGGGGCTCGTGAGCACAATCTAAAGGGAGTTTCGGTGGAGTTGCCGAAAGAATCGCTTATTGTCTGCGCGGGAGTATCAGGTTCCGGAAAGAGTTCTTTTGCCTTTGATACTCTGTACGCGGAGGGTCAGCGAAGATACATAGAATCGCTCTCTTCATACGCCCGCCAGTTTCTGGGGCAAATGGACAAGCCCGATTTTGACTCCATCGACGGCCTTTCCCCAGCGATCTCAATTGAGCAGAAAACTGTAAGTCACAATCCGCGTTCCACAGTAGGTACAGTCACCGAGATTGCTGATTATCTCAGGGTTCTTTACGCCAGAGCCGGTGTTCCTCACTGCCCCACTTGCGGCAGGGAGGTTACCACACAAACAGCTCAGCAGATGACGGACACCATACTGAGCATGAAGGAAAACTCCCGTATTTACATTACCGCTCCGGTACTTACAAACCGCAAGGGTGCTCATGACGATCTTCTTGCCGACATAAAGGAGAAAGGATTTGTGAGGGTTCTTCTCAACGGAGAACTCACCGATCTGGATCAGATCACGGAACTTAATAAAAAGAAGAAAAATTCTATTTCTGTCGTCGTTGACAGGCTTGTGGTAAAACCCGGCATTGAAAGTCGGCTGAACGATTCCGTTGAAACAGCATCAAAGCTGGGCAACGGGGTTATCGCAGTGATTAATGCCGACACAGGTGACAAAACCCTGATGAGTGAACACAACGCCTGCCTGCACTGCGGCATCAGTCTTCCTGAGCTTTCTCCACAACTTTTCAGTTTCAACAACCCGCTGGGAATGTGCCCCAGGTGCTCCGGGCTGGGATACATACTGAAGGTTGACCCGGATCTGATCATACCGAAGCCAGCCATGACAATACAATCCGGGGCAATTGTCCCGTGGGGTATTCCGCAGGGATGGGTGGCCGCTTCTCTTCGAACACTGTGTCTGGAAATGAATTTCAATCTTCATACTCCGTGGATACAATTACCCGGGGAAGTAAAGGAAATGATTCTTTACGGCTCCGGAAAAAAGGAATTCCATGTAAGCTGGAAAACAAATCATTCTTCCGGTAACTGGAGCGGTCCCTTTGAGGGAGTTGTACACAGGATTGACAGGCTCTACCACCAGACCGGCAGCGATGACATGCGCAAGTACTACGAGAAGTTCTTCCGCAAGTACACCTGCGATGATTGCGGCGGATCAAGAATAAGATCGGAAGCCCGTGCGGTTCTTCTTGGCAACAGAGGTATTCACGAAATATCAGACAACACCGTAGGTGAAACTCTGAATTTCTTCAAAACTATTGACCTTACAGATTATCAGAAAGCTATTGCTGAAAGACTGTTGAAGGAGATTATCTCCCGACTGAGCTTCCTGACTGATGTAGGGCTGCACTACCTGACCCTGAATCGTTCGGCTCCCTCGCTCTCCGGCGGTGAGGCGCAGAGGATCAGACTTGCAAGCCAGATCGGCAGCGGCCTTACCGGCGTACTGTATGTTCTCGATGAACCTACTGTAGGGCTCCATCCCAGAGACAATGCCAGATTGATAAAAACTCTTGAACACCTCAGAGACATAGGCAATACGGTCATTGTTGTGGAGCATGACACTGATACTCTGCTCAAAGCGGATCATATTGTAGACTTCGGTCCCGGTGCAGGCTCCCATGGGGGTGAGGTTATCGCTCAGGGCACTCCTGCCGAGATCATGGCACACCCTGATTCCATCACTGGAGCCTATCTGTCCGGAAGGGAGAACATTATCCGCCTGGGAGAACCCAGAACGAAGAAATCTCCCATACTTTCTCTTAACGGTGCAAGCCTTCACAACCTGAAATCCGTTGACTTTAAGATCCCCCTGGGAAGACTCATTTCCGTGACAGGGGTTTCAGGCTCCGGCAAGAGTTCTCTTGTAGGACAGACGCTGTACCCTGCAGTTTCCAGGCTTGTTGGCGGTTCCTCCAGCATGAAACCCGGACCTTACGAATCAATTGACGGCATCAGACATATTGACAAGATCATCAACATCACACAGGATCCCATAGGTCGTACACCCCGATCCAACCCGGCTACCTACACAAAGGTGTTTGACAACATCAGAAACCTCTTTGCTGAACTGCCTGAATCAAGAATCCGGGGTTATAAACCCGGACGGTTCAGCTTCAATGTGAAGGGCGGAAGATGCGAAGACTGCAAAGGTGCCGGAGTAAAGCGCATTGAAATGCATTTCCTGCCGGATGTCTTCATCGAATGCGAAACATGCCAGGGCCTCAGATTCAACAAAGAAACTCTCAAGACACGCTTCCGGGAGAAGAACATCTCAGAGATCCTGGACATGACCATCGACAATGCCATGGTTCTCTTTGAAAGAATTCCCACAATCTACTCCACTCTCAAGGTAATGAACGAAGTGGGACTGGGCTACATTCAACTGGGACAGCGGGCCCCGACCCTTTCAGGCGGAGAAGCACAGAGGGTGAAACTGGCGAAAGAACTCTCAAGACCTTCCACAAGCCACACGCTGTACATCCTTGATGAACCCACCACCGGTCTTCATCCACACGATGTAAGCAAGCTTCTGACAGTTCTGGACAGGCTGGTTTCAGCAGGCAATACAGTTGTCGTCATCGAACACAATCCCGATGTCATCGCCAATTCAGACTGGGTAGTTGATATGGGTCCCGACGGAGGAGACGGCGGGGGCGAAATCCTCGTAACGGGAACCCCGCAGGACATCGCAAAGTGCCCGCACTCCTACACCGGAAAAAATCTGAAAAGCCAGGGACGCTGGATTAACTGATCTTGCTCAATGTCATTATTGTAATCCGGCCTTAAGCGACATGTTACTGTGCGCAAGCACCGATAAGCATCCCTCTACTGCCTCATAGATGTTTTCCAGCAACTCATCAAAGGTCTCTCCCTGCGTAACACAACCTGGAATTGAAGGAACTTCGGCCCGGAAGCCTCCTCCCTCCGCTTCGTGAATCACAACCCTGAGCCTCATGAGATCACCTCATATTCTATCCAGTACACAACTTGTTATTCTGCTGATGTTTCCATCCGCCAGCACTCTAACATCTCTTATTTGCTCTATGCTCCATGGTCTAAAATATCAAGTTGGAGATGGCGCTGATTACTGGTAATCCTTATAAGTGACAGACATAACGCAATTCATTCACTTCTTCGTCTTTTAAAGAAAGCAACCACGAGACTGATAACACCTATTAGAATCCAGCAGAAACAGATGTTTTCAGAGCCTTGTCGCCCATTTTCATCGTTCCTCCCTGTTCCCGTACAGCTTACCATACTTAACGACTTGGGAATGCGGTCTTGAGGAATATTTCTTCTTCGCTTTCCACAAGTCGAGCTGGATTCTCTTCAATCCCGATTATCTGCCCGGACTCAATCATATATGCAATATTGTCCTGCAACACTACACTGTACTGCCCATGGTGTTACGGTGGGAAAATGCTGAAATCCTACTTCGTAAACCCGATACTTCTCTTTAAAACGAATGAGTTCTGGCCTTCCAGACCAATCTCGATATCCTGAGCATCAAGCATTGATAAAACTTCGTCTGTAAGCTCCTCCGGATCAACCTCGGCGAGTCTGAATGACTGTGCCTGGATAACTTTTTCCAGAATATTCCTGACAAGTCTGCCATTACCGAATGAGCTGTCCCTGTCGTTATAGGCCTTTTTGAAATACTCTAGAAGAATAGCTTCCGCAGAGTTAGCTAATTTATATTTGCTGCTGACACACTTCATCTTAAATATTTCCACTAATTCTCGAGGCTCATAATCCTCGAAGTAGAAGAACCTGTTGAATCTGGATTTCAATCCCGGATTTGATTCGATGAATCGTTGCATTTTCCCCTTGTAGCCCGCTACAATTACTATAAGCTTATCTCTGTCATCTTCCATGCGCTTTAGTAATGTATCAATGGCTTCCTGGCCGAAATCAATGCCTCTACCGTTCTCTTGCTTACTAAGAGTATAAGCTTCGTCAATAAACAGGATGCCATTAAGGGCAGAATCTATCACTTTATTTGTTTTTTTCGCGGTCCCTCCTATATGATCCGCAACCAGTTTAGATCGGTCAACCTCTACGACATGTCCTCGAGATAATACACCAAGAGCTTTAAATGTTTTACCGATCAATCTGGCAATTGTTGTCTTGCCAGTGCCTGGCGGGCCGTAAAAAACAGTATGCAATGCGATTTGTGTTGTGGAAAGACCTTTTTGCTCACGCAGTTTCTCCATTTTTGCAAATCTTAGCAGGTTTTCAATATCCTTTTTAATATTCTCCAACCCCACCATTTTGTTCATGCTTTGTAGAATCTGTTCCAGAGTCTGCTCTTCCTTTTCTACAAATTTGTCTTCCAGCGCTTTCTCGATATCTTCCAGAACAATTGTTGTCAGCACTTCCCTGGTTATCTCGGAAGAACCAATTTCTACAAGTCGGGTAGACTGAATCCTGATGACCTCTTCAAAAAGATTCCGCACGAATCTTCCATTACCAAATGTTCTGTCTCTGGTTTTATAGGCATAGTCAAAATAGCGGTATAGTTTATCTTGAACTTCTTCTGTTATTGAATATCCCTTAGGCTCACAAAATACTTTATCAAACAACTCCAACAGCTCTTCAGCCTTGTAATCTTTAAAAAAGAAGTAGCGATTAAATCGAGATTTCAGCCCCGGATTCGATTCGATAAAACGCTCCATTTCATCCGGGTACCCGGCCACTATGACAATCAGCCTCCCTCTATCGTCTTCCATTCTCTTCAGGATGGTATCAATGGCCTCCTGTCCAAAATCATACCCAACATCCTCAGGTTTCAATGAGTAGGCTTCATCAATAAATAAAATTCCGTCTATTGCGGCATTAATTACTTTATCAGTCTTATCAGCGGTTCCTCCAACAATCTGCGCCACCAGTTCTGTTCGATCTACTTCAATAACATGACCCTTTTTAAGTATTCCCAGCTCTTTGAATATCTTTCCCAGCAATCTGGCAACAGTGGTTTTCCCCGTACCGGGGGGACCATAAAAAACTGTATGCAGTGATAATGAATTTACCGGTAACCCCTGCTCTATGCGCATTCTCTCTATTTTCAGATGATTCATCAGTGAATCTATATCTTCTTTTATATTTTCCATTCCGATTAGTTTGTGGATTTCCTTCATAACATTCCGCAAAGATGATTCTTCAGGATCTTCAGAAATTTCCGTAGAAACTTTTTCCTTATCATCACTTATCCCTGGATTGGATTCGGCCAGTTTATCAGAAGCATATTTCAGGTTATTCTGATAATGCTCACTGTCTGGAGTCACTTCTATTGCTTTCTTGAAATACTTAATTGCCTGCCTGTATTTAGATTGATAGTAGTAGCAATCTCCAATCCCATTGAATACCTGGTCATTGTAATCATTCGATTCGAAATCCAGTACCGTTTGATAATATTGAATAGACTTATCATATTCCCCTATCTTTGAATATGAGTATCCCAAATTCAAATAGGCAAGCTGATAGTCTTCATCAAGTTCAACAGCAATGAGATAACACTTAATTGCCTCGGTATACTCTTCTATTGCATAATAAGAATCACCTAGCATATTAAGCATTAAATGGCTATTTGGATCAATCTCCAACCCTTTTTTAAAATGCTCGATTGATTCCCTGTGCTTGTCCATTAACGCAAGGACGAATCCAATATTGGAATAAGCAAGGCAACTATCTCCTTTTATTTCCAATGCTTCTTTGTAGCATTCAATAGCTCTGTTGTAATCTTCCTGATCATAGAAAGAATCCCCAATATCTATTTTTTCTTGCGCTCTCTCTTCGGCATCATCAATCAGTCTAATCATGCTGATGGTTGTGTGCTCTTTCTCGCCATCGTTGTATTTTACATACAGACTATTTCCATTAATGCGCATTATTTCAGCCTGATAAAACTTTTCTTCTTCTCTCCAGCGACATTCAATCATGTCACCAGAACTTAATTCCGCTTGTTTTGTGCCGGTTTTATTAACCCACTGCTGATCGGTGAATCCCATCAACTTGAAATAGACTTCATTCTCAATGCTGCTGATCACAGTAGCCGGGTAGTAATATCCTGTGTCCCATAAGACATAAATGGTGTTACCCTTTTTGTATGGATCGTTCCGGTTACCGAAAATGCCCAATGCGTTACTCCTTATCTATTACATAGTTATCATTCCGCCATCGTAATACTCAGTAGAAATTACATCCGCTGACACCAGGCGATCAAAGATCAGCTGCAGGTCTACAATAACTTCCCTTAATGCCGCAACTATTCCTTAATTTTCTTTTCATACCACGAGTCGCCCGATATAAATGGAAGACTCATTGAAGTAGAAAAATTCATAAGAAACTTTATTATCGCAATTAGCCCAGTTAAAAAACCAAGTATCATAGCAACTGCAAATGTAATTACTAACCGGATTATGCCTGAAGTAAACTCCGACTCGTGATCTCTTTCCCGGGAGCCACCGTTAACGCTGACATAGTGCTTTTCCCCACTTCCCATTAACAGACCGCCCATCACACCACTGATGCAGCCTTGACGCCCTCCATTTCTTTCCAGTCGTTTCAGAAAAGCATAGGAAGTTGGTCTGCTGGCTAGAAGATAGGACAACAAAGCAGCTGCGTGCACAATAAGAAAGAATGAGAAACCACCACCTGACAAATAGAACAATATCCCGACCAAAACGCTACAGGTGATGATCCATCCAGACCCTGTAAATATTCTCTTCATTCCACCTGCATAAACCTCATTAAATTCAATTGTCCTTTTAACAAGCTCAATATCTGTTGGAACCAGTTCCTTGTTTATGTAATCCAGGCCACGCTTCATGAATCGAGCCTGACTTCCTTTGGTGATAGTCAACCATTCATTACCATCTTTATCCTCGGATGAGGTAAGCTTTCCCTCAATTTTTCTAAGAACAAGAGAAGCTCGAAAGTTTCTTTCATCTTCATCAAGAACAGAATTCGATTGGATAAGTGCCTGTTTCTCAGCGCTGGGCACAGACAATCTTTCTCGAATCATCGTAATTATCACAAGAGGAAAAACAACAAACCCTCCTCCCAGGAAGCCAATCAAAAAAATAAGCTCAACCCAATCTATCTGCCCGCCTGATATGGAAAATATGCTTGAGCTTTCCTCCGTAACGGACGATCTGGAAGTGACCGCCATTGTAGAACCAGAATCAACCAGCAAGGCTGAATCGGAATCCAATGAGACAATTGAGTCTGTTTCCTCACTTGCATGGGCGAATCCAACGCAAGCCAACAAAATACCGGCACAGCATATTACAAACTTTCGCAATTCCAGCCTCCCAGTTGTTTTTCTGCAAATTAAGTTTTCTCGCAACTCAGTTTTCCTCACGCATTGTTTCATATGCTAATTACAGTTGATATGCCTGTATTCGACAACGCTTATTCCTGAAAATTCCACCCCTGCCCAATGTGAAACACATCTATCAGGAGACCAACCCGAATTCATCCCGTTTCATTTGTTACTTCAGTTACCGATTTCAGACCAAAGCTGGTGCTGTATTCCTGTCCCTGCAAATCAACCGTCAATATTCATTCATCCCTTTAGCCAGTCAATAGACACCATCTCCCACTCAATCAGCCCGTTGCGACTCAAGTGAACTCGGATTGATTTATAGTCAAATCATAAAGAATTTCGTGTGCTTAAGAAAAAGCAATACGTCTTATTGATTCCCCGGAAAGGGAAACTTAAACCTCTCTTCTTTTCAAATGATGCGGTAAAAAGAGAAAAGCGCAGTTTCATGTTCTAAGTGACTGGAGTCAGCGTACCATTCAGGTACTTGTGAACAAGACTTGAAATAAGAGTCTGATATGGAATCCCTTCTTCAATAGCCCTTATCTGAATTTGATAATAATCCTTTTGAGTAAGACGAAGGTTGATGCGCTTATCCTTTTTCAAAGTATTCCGGGCAGCTGCCACGGCCTTCTCTTTTTCTTCATCAAAATTGCTGACAGACCGCCATTCGTCACGCTCAATTGACTCCATCAGGTCTTTTTCTTCCTGATCTATTGGTTCAAAAACCCTGTTATTTTTTTTCATCATTCCTCCTTAATCCATACAGCTTAGTATACTTACGACTTGGAAAAGCGGTCTTGAGGAATATTTCTTCTTCGCTTTCCACAAATGGTACTGAAACCGCATAGTTTCCAATCTCAAGAACATACATTTTTTGATCAGGTCGCCCCGGATTCTCTTCAATCCCGATTATCTGCCCCAACTCAATCATATACGCTATTTCCTCGAAAGCAATTCCGCGTTCACGCTTCAGGATTTCGTTTTTCACAGGGCTCCAATTCAAATACTTCATACCCCGGCTATATGCTATCGTCTGCCTTTTGTCAACACCAGCGCAGCCGGGTATCAGTCTGTCCGCTGTTACTCGATAACCTCAGATGGTCTTAAAGTCAGATCATGGGGAATGTCATGTGGAGCATGAATAAGGTTGATGTCGCGCTGAAGGAGGGAATAGGCATAGGCGGCTCTGGACATGGCGTAAGGTGCGGCGGCAAGGATGAGGCCTGAGCGGGAGGAATAAAGGCAGTGTGACAGGAACCTGGCCAGAGCATTGATATCGGTGTGGTTTCTGAAGCAGTCCACATGAAAATGAGTGGCACGGCCAGAGAGTATGTCTTCACTGAAGGTGGTCATTTTCGCGCCGGCTTCTCCAACAAGAATCGATGTGCGGACAATGCAGGCATTGGGATTTCTTCTCTGTACAGCGATATCTCCCAGGAGTTTGGTCCAGCCGTAGAGAGAGCGGGGTACTGCCGGGGATTTTTCCGTGTACGGGGGAATACCTCCGGCGTAGACAAGGTCGGTAGATATGTGAACCAGTCTTCTGTTGGTTTCAGCGCAGAAAGACGCGAGTTTCTGCGGCCACAGGGTATTGAGCCTGAAGGCAGTTACAGAATCTTTGATGCAGCCGCCTCTGGAAGAAACAGCAGCGCAGTTCAGAACAAAATCAATCTGTTCCGGAACAATATCAGATGGTTCGGTTGCGGTAAGGTCTTCACCCCCGCTCCCGGAGCAGGGGTGAATGTTCCACTCTTTACTGAATTCTCTTTGAACTGTTCTTCCCAGACGACCTGTTGCGCCCGTTAAAAAGAGTTCTCTCACCTCATTGAACCTGGAGGTGTAGCGAAGTACTGGAATATTCCAGTGGTGCCCAGCACCACTTCATCATTGGCATCCATGATGTTGTCCAGTGTCTCTAAAGACTGCATGAACCTGTAGAAATCAGGATAGGATTCATAAGCATCTGCATAAATTGCCGCTGCGGTACTGTCTGCTGTTCCCTGAATACGAAGGGCGCTTCGCTCTGCAAGCGAACTGATGCTGTCCACCCTCAGGTTGGTCTCTGCAAGTATTGTCTGAGCCATCCTGTGCCCCTCGGCACGGTATCTGGTTGAAATCCTGTTTCTTTCGGCCTGCATCCTGGTAAACACAGCCTGCTGGTTTGCTATGGGAAGATCCGCCCGCTTGATTCTTACATCAACTACATAAATACCGTACTGTGCCGTCATCAGTCGTGTCGCTTCAGTAACCCTGGAGAGGATGACCTCACGACCCTGTCCGGGTGGGATTCTTATCATTCGGATGGTCTCTATAACCTCTCCACTTTCGGTCATGGCAATGCTTCCATCGGTTGTATCCGAATAGGTAACATTGTTCACAAGCCGGACATATTCGCCAATGCCAACCGGGTCGTTGGTGTTGCGCACTATATGGATGAGATCGCTTCTTCCTATCTCCTGCCGGAGAACAGAGTAGATCACATCATCAAGTCTTGAGCTGGCTGCATACACAGACTGAACGCTCTGGAGGAAGAGAAGCGGATTCTGAATGCGCCATCTGGCATAACAGTCCACTTGAAGGTGTTTCTTGTCTCTGGTGACAACATCAGAGGGATCGTCATCATACTCAAGAATCCTGTCATCAAAAACATGAAGCTGCTGAAGAAAAGGAATCTTGAAGTAGAGACCTGCACCGGAACTCAGTGCCACACCGGGGGCATTCTCCGCCATCCAGAGTTCCAGTTCAGCTATTTCCTCAGGGGTTCTGTTGCCGACAATTACTCTGACCGGTTTACCCAGTTGAAGAATCACAGCCTGCTGTTTTTCATTAATAGTAAAAAAGGCTCCGAAAAAGATCATTACCACAATCAGAACTACTACACCCGTAAGACAGCCTTTAAATTTTGGAGGGATTCTCATTACATGCCTCCATCCAGATTGTAGTGGGTCAGAGCACCTGCATGGGAGTCTACAATAGTGATCTGAATATCGCTTAGAACGCTTTCCAGCATCTCAAGGTGAAGTCTGGCTGAAGTTACCTGAGGGCTTTTAGCATATTCTGCTGCAACCATGGTGAACCTTTCGGCCGCTCCGGTGGCTCTGTTAATTCTTACCGCCGCGTAACCCATTGCCTCGTTAACAATGGTAACAGAATCCGCCCTGGCCTCAGGAATAACCTGATTCCTGTATCCTTCTGCCTCATTTATGTACGCCTGCATATCCTCACGGGCTGTGGCAACATCCTTGAAAGCGTCAGAAACCTGAGCCGGCGGCTGAACATCCTTCAGCTGAACCGCCACAATGCTGATGCCCATTGTGTAGTTGTCCGCCATTTCCTGAACCTGTTCCATTATCCGGGTCTGTATATCAAGTTTGCCTGTTGTAAGAACTGCGTCTATGGCATTATTTCCAATAACCTGCCTGATACAAGCCTCCGATATGTCAACCAGAGTTCCCTCAGGCTCTCTAACATTGAACAGGTAAGCCCCGGCATCGCTGATTCTGTACTGAACAATTACCGAGCAGTTTATAATATTCTCATCGCCGGTAAGCATCTGAGCTTCCCGAAGCATATCAGGATCATTGAAGCCTACATACTCCGTGGTTCTGCCTGATCCGTAAGAGCGGAATCCTATCTCAATCCGCTGAACCACATTCACCGGGGCTTTGAGTACTGTTTGAATCGGCCATGGTATTTTTAAATGAAACCCGGGTTCGGTAACGGAAGTCTGTCTGCCAAAGGTAAGAATCACCCCCTGCTCCTCCGGACCAACAACATAGAATGGCCCCCCCCTGAGAATCCATACAAGGATAACCACTGCAAGCACCGCAAGAATAATCTGCCTGGGGCTCACTGACTGAACATCCACAACTTTCATATCATCTCCCCTCATTTGTTTGATGACTCAAGTTTTCTCTGAAGCGTTCTTCTGCCTATACCAAGTAGAGAGGCTGTTTTCGTTCTGTTTCCACCGGTCAGGGCAAGCATTTTCTTTATGACTTCATCTTCCACCACTGCAAGAGTCATGGGAAGACAAAGTTCCAGAGTACTGCAGGTGTCCTCCCGAACTCTTTCAAGCTCCGGGGGAAGATCCTCAACTGTAATCCTGCCGTGGGTGGTAACCAGAAGACTCTCCATCATGTTCTTCAACTGACGGACATTTCCCGGCCAGCGAAAGGATTTCAATCTGATGATTACCTCAGGATCAACTTCCGGCATGGAAAGTCCGTACTTCTCAGCCGACAGTCTGAGCAGTGACATTGTCAGAAGAGGGATATCGCTTTTTCGGGCTCTCAGGGGAGGAATATCAAGCTCAATCACCTTGATTCGGTAGAAAAGATCCTCACGGAATGTCCCGTTTCCCACCATTTTCGCCAGATTACGGTTTGTTGCTGCTATCAGCCTGACATCAACCGGCACAGGAGTATTCCCGCCCAGGCGTGTAACCTTTTCTTCCTCAAGTACCCGGAGCAGCTTGGCCTGAATTGAAAGAGGCATATCGCCTATCTCATCCAGCAACAGAGTTCCGCCGCTGGCAGCCTCGAATTTTCCCTGCCTCCTGGTATCGGCGCCCGTGAAGGCTCCCCTCTCATAACCGAACAGTTCGCTTTCCAGAAGCGATTCAGGAATTGCCGCGCAGTTGATGGCTATGTAGTTGCCGCTTCTCCGACTCATTACATGTATTTCCCTGGCAAGTATATCTTTTCCTGTGCCGCTCTCCCCGGATAAAAGAACAGTCACCTTTACCGGAGCGATTCTTGAGGCTTTCTGCATCAGATCTGACATTACGCTGCTTCGATAAAGCATGCTGTCACCTCGCATGCTGTCATCCGATCTGTTCTTTGTTGAACCCGATTTACTTGACAGTTTTGAGGATGATCTGGCAAAAGCACTCTGCAGGGCACTCCGAAGAGACTCCGGATCCGACGGATCAAGCAGAATATCAACAACTCCCGATCTCATCCAGGAAATTGCTTCGCAAGCAGAAATGTTTCTTCCATAAATAACCACACTTGAGTTGACATTGGCTCTTGAAAGTGATTCAAGAAAAGTATCCATGTGCAGATCTGTCAGCTCGGAACTGGCCACTATTACATTGACCGACCTGGATTTTACTCTTCTTAAAGCCGATCTTGCAGAGTTTTCAATGGTACAACTGTAGCCAATGGGGGAGACCGCCGCCCGAAGGCTGGATGCTCTGTCGCTATCTGAATCCACAAACAAAACCGTTCCCCGGCCAAGAATCGTGGTCAATCTAACCCTCTTTCCCGGATACTGGTTTCTTTACAAAAAGGAACGGAGGCATGGCAAGCGCGTCAATCCCTGTCCCGTAGTAACAACGTACAGCGTCGACGGGTGTATTCACAATGGGCTCACCTCTAATGTTGAAGGATGTGTTCAACACAACAGGCACACCTGTAATCGTTCCGAATTCCTTGATAACATCATAGTAAAAAGGGTTTTCTTCTCTGGTAACAGTCTGAACTCTGGCTGTGTTATCAACATGGGTCACCGCAGGTATTACACTGCCCATGCCTTCCACTACAGGATATGTCTTTATCATATGGGAAGATTTCACACAGCCGGAAAAATACCTGCCGGCATCCTCCTGAAGACAGGCTGGAGCAAAGGGTCTGAACCCTTCCCTGTGCTTCACCACGCCGTTTACAATGTCCTTCATCTCCGCTCTTCTGGGGTCAGCCAGAATGGATCTGTTGCCCAGAGCGCGGGGGCCGAATTCCGTTCTGCCCTGATAAACAGCCACAACCTTCCCCTCCGATATCATCTCTGCTACTGCCTGAGCGAGGTTTTCCGGTCGGGCGGGACTGAGTTTCGCCATCTCAATATCCGAAATGATGTTATCTGTAGAAAACCCGGAGCCAAGGTACATGGTTTCCGGCTTTCTCAGAGGAGTCTCGGGGGAAACTACCCTGTGTACCGCAACCGCCGCGCCGACAGAAGTACCCGCGTCGTTGGGCGCGGGGAAAGGACATATCTCATCAAATCCGCCTTCCCGTTCAAAAAGACCGTTCATAACACAGTTCAACCCGACTCCTCCGGCAATCACTAGAAGATCATGGTCGGTCTGCTGCCTGAGAAATTTTACAACTGCGAGCCCTGCTTCCTCTATTGCTTTCTGAGCGCTGGCGGCAATGTTTTCGTGTCTTTTCTGCGGTTCTCCTTCGCTGGAGTCTCTTGGCTCACCAATGATGGACACAACCTCCGGGCTGAAAATCGCGTGGTGAACTCCCATTGAGACATCCATTAGTTTTAAGTCCACAGTAAACCTGCCGTCCCTGGCACTTATTATTCTCCTGAAGAGATCGAGATACTCGGGCTTTCCATAGCTGGAAAGTCCCATCACCTTGTACTCGTCATTATCGGGAGTGAAACCCAGAAATCTGGTAACTGCTGAGTAGAAAAGACCGGGGGAAACCGGAAGATGAGTTCTTCTGTACTCCTTCAGGATTCCGCCTGTGATTGAACCGGCAAGGCTTGAATGCCTCTCTCCGGCCCCGTCCATGGTGAGAACAGCCGCGTCTCTGCATCCGGCACCGAGCCATGCTGACCAGGCGTGTGCCTCGTGATGGTCAATGAAATGAAATTGCGGTGAAAAGGAATCACCCATATGCTCCCGCATGATACACGGAATAGATGCCATTTTAATGGAACCGCTCAACTGCCCGAGAAAGAATTTAGCAGAGCCCTTCCTGGTCATGTACCCCGGGAATGCCCTGAAAGTCTCTTTCCTTACATTGCCGGGTCTCATGTAATAGGCGACATGATCAATGTCGGATGGTTTCAGTCCAGCCTGATCAAGCAGGAAATCAATGGCTTTTTTCGGATAACCCGCATCATGTTTCCGCCTTGAGAATCTTTCTTCTTCAGAGGCTCCAACAAGAACACCATCAATTAAAAGAGCAGCTGCAGCATCGTGTTTAAAGCAATTTACACCAAGAATTGCGGTCATCAATTTTCCCGTCTGTTGCGCCTGAAGAGCTCATGAAAGGCTCCTCGGCAATACGGCGCTGTGTATCGAATATCCTTCCGGCGCAAGCGGGGATTAAGGAAGCCAGTTACCAGCCTGAACCCCTGCAACAACCCCATAAACAGCCTGAACAGAATCAAAGAGCCTGCATATCCGTGTTTCCTGAGAAACTTCAGCTTTGCCTGAATATACTTCAGGTACATTTCTCTACCAAACATTTTTCTGGCTGATGCTCCTTCTATGTGGATAACTTCCGCCGAAGGAACAAACACAGATGGATGTCCGCTGAGAAACAGCCTGTACTGCAAGTCTGTCTCCTCGTGATAGAAGAAGAAATTCTCGTCAAACCCATCCGCTGTTACGAAATGTTCTTTTCGGAAAACCATTACCGCCCCCACAAGCCAGTCAACTCTCTGCTCTCTGGTATGCGGAAAATTCACAGCGGATCTCCTGCCCAGTACTGGGATGTGCTCAGCTGTCAGTCGTCCGGGAAATGGAAAGTCTCTGAGGGATCGCTGGAGAGTACCATCGGGCCAGAGAAGTCTGGGGCCGATTATCCCTGCATCCGGATACCGGTCGGCCGCGTCAAGCAGGGTTTGCAGGCTGCCGGGAAGAAAAATCGTATCGGAGTTGGCGAGAACTATGATTTCTGCGTCTATGTCTTTGATCGCTCTGTTGGCTCCTCCCGCAAAACCCAGGTTTTCAGTGGATTTAATCAGCGTAAACCAGCTGCGATCCCCCCAGGTTTCAGCGGCTGCTTTGTCGGAACCATCCTCTGAGCCGTTGTCGAAAACGATGAGTTCCCCGCCAAGTTCTTCCACGGAATCAGCCAGAGATTCAATCATCTCCGGAAGAACCTCCAGGCCGTTCCAGTTCAAAGTGAGTACCGCAAAGCGCTTCAGATCAATCTCCCATCATCTCCTGGCAGAGTGCCACGTGATCCCGGAAACGGGTCATGTCTTCGCTGCCAAGGGTTCTCTGGTGGCTGCTGAAATACAGGTAGGGATCAATGGC
The DNA here is from genome assembly GCA_030592635.1 of Candidatus Fermentibacteraceae bacterium. Lineage (GTDB taxonomy): Bacteria > Fermentibacterota > Fermentibacteria > Fermentibacterales > JCC-6 > Sabulitectum. The sequence continues at coordinate 27,982 of JAUVIS010000013.1, forward strand.
ATAGTCGTCAGGACCATTGATCTGGTAATGAAGGTGGGGAGCTGTGGAAAAGCCGGTATTGCCAACCGTTCCAACTTCTTCCCCGGGCTCAACAGTGGCACCGGGCACAACACTGGAAGCAATTGTGTGGAGGTGCAGGAACATCTCCGTATAGCCCCCAAAGTCGATCTCTATACAATATCCGTTATAAGCGGTGTTCCAGTTCGTCCTCAAAACGGTGCCTCCTGTAACTGAAAATACCGGAGTCCCCTGAGGTGCCTTGTAGTCGATGCCCTGGTGTGTGTGATTTCCCCGGGGTTCTCCAAACACGCTGGTTATCTCCTCGAATGTTCCAATGGGCATTCTGTTCAGCAGCCTTACGAGTTCAGAGCCATCAGGTTTCCAGACCGAGGGCCAGTTATCTCCGGATTTGTTAAACACATATCCGGAAAAGGCGTGGTTGGATGATCCCTCAACCGGTACATACTCAAATGCGATGACCACATTTTCTCTGGTAAGCTCCTCCGTGGTGTAAAGAATGCGCATAGTATCGCCGGAAACGAATCCCCTCCACGGGTTCATTTCCCATACAAGATTCCGAACACAATGCGCACCGAGAATGTCAGATTCCACATCAGAAACAACTCCAAGACTCCGGTATAGAGAACCCTGTACCTCAACCTCAATAAACCTCCATGCCTCCGGAAAAACCATCGCCTGAAGCGAATCAGCAACTGAGTCAATTGAATCAGGTTCCACAGCCAGACTGTCCCCCGGGGAAATGAGTACTGCAGCGGTATCTGCGGCAGTGACCAGAGTGTCCGTCAGCACAACCGAAACAACAGTGTCTCGGGGAACAATTGTCTCTGCCGTCTCAACAGGCTCATCTTTATAGTCGCTCTGAGAAATAAAATAGCTATCGTCAGGGACAGGATCTCTTGAACAGCCAAGCACACACAGGGCGGTGACAATATATTGCCAGTATTTCATTTGACCCCCGTCAGCATATTGACATCAATTGGCACAATCTCAATAATATATGAATGGATGACTCAAGGAGGGGATACAGAGTACTTATTGTAGATGACGAGCCGGAGATTCTGGACTTCGTTAAAGAAGTTCTGACCTCCAACGGATTTCTGTGCGATTGCGCATCGGACAGCAGACAGGCACTGGGAAAGCTGAGAACCGGGACTTATCACTTTCTTATTACAGACGTTCGTCTGCCCGATGGTTCGGGTATTGATATCATCAGAATCGCCAGAGAAAAGCATCCCTACATGGCAGCAATGGTTATTACCGGATTCGCCTCAATAGAGGGTATCAAAGAGGCAATGGATCTGGGCGCGATGGACTACATTCCCAAACCATTCTCCATGGAAGAACTCCTCCTTGCTGTGGATGGCATGATAAAAAAGCAGAGTTTTCGCAGACACTCGTCCGGAAAATCCCTGGTAATGAACGGCCCGGCTATGAAAAAAGTAATGGCGCTTGTTGAAAAGGTCAGTATCACTGACAGTACAGTCCTGCTGACCGGCGAAAGCGGTACAGGCAAAGAGATGATAGCACGGGCACTCCACAGAATGAGCAGGAGATCCGCCGGGCCATTTATTTCTGTGAATTCCGGCGGTATTCCCGAGGGTCTTCTTGAAAGCGAACTCTTCGGGCATGTAAAGGGAGCCTACACCGGAGCTCACGCAACCACTATCGGCCACTTTCAGGCAGCTGAAAACGGCACTCTCTTTCTGGATGAAATCGGCAACATGGGGCAGCCAATGCAGGTAAAACTTCTAAGAGCCCTTCAGGAAAGAGAAGTGACTCCAGTTGGCTCCACAACACCGATACCCGTCAGCACAAGGCTTGTTTCAGCCACCAACAGCGATATCAGACGGGATGTGGAAAGTGGATCTTTCCGAAGGGATCTCTACTACAGACTGAATGTCTTTGAAATCAAGATCCCCGCTCTGCGGGAAAGGCCAGCGGATATTATTCCTCTGGCAGAGCACTTTCTTGCAGGCATGCGCGGACCGTTGATCGAAGAGAAGCTAAGTGATAGGGCAATCACAGTTCTGTTGACATACTCATGGCCGGGCAATGTGCGGGAACTTGAAAATGTAATGGAAAGAGCTGTGGTTCTTGCGGGAAATGGAGTAATTTCCCTGGAGCACCTTCCGGACTGGATATCCAACTCTCCCGGGGCGGATGTTCCTTCGGCAGGTGTCGATGGAGCTGTGCGCCTGAATGTAATTGTTAACTCGGTTGAACGGCACTATATTCAAAAGGCACTGGTCGCCTCCGGAGGGGTAAGGTCGAAGGCGGCGCAAAGACTCGGGCTGAAGAGAACAACTCTTCTGGCTCGAATGAAGAAGCTTGGTATTGAGGAGGGGTTGAAAGGATAGCCCGATGAGCGGAAGTCTTCCCCGGATTCTTGTTATTGATGATGATCCCGCTATCTGTGAAGTTGTTGTTGAGACTCTGAAGAATCAGGGATATACCATTGATGCAGCTCAATCCGGCAGTGAAGTCTCCAAGTTCCTCTCTCTCAAGACATACCCCATTGTTCTATGCGATATTCTACTCCCGGATACCAACGGACTTGAACTCATGTCTGAAATCAAGGAGATGAATTCCGATACCTTTGTAATTCTCTTTACCGGACACGCATCTGTGGATCTTGCCAAAGAAGCCATCAGGCAGGGAGCATACGATTTCATAACCAAACCTTTCACCAGCAATGAAATTATAGAAGCAGTACAGAGGGCTGAAAACGAACAGCGTGTTCATTTTTCCG
>JAUVIS010000192.1 GCA_030592635.1 Candidatus Fermentibacteraceae bacterium
AATTTGTAAAGGCGCTGCAACAGGGAATAATTGAGGAATTTGTGAAGGCGGGTGCTGTTATTCTTCCACCGGGATGCGGTCCGTGTCTCGGAGCCCATCAGGGTGTACTGGCTCCCGGGGAAGTATGCCTTTCCACAGCAAACAGGAACTTCAAGGGGCGAATGGGCGAAAAGGATGCGTTTATCTACCTCGGCAGCCCGGAAACAGCAGCAGCCACAGCAATCACCGGTGTGATAACTGATCCCAGGGAGGTATAGTATGGCCGTTCACTACTACAGTCAGAATGATATCAACACAGATCTCCTTTTTCCGGGTAAGTACACCTATACCTGCGGAACGGGCCCGGAGATAGTTGAGCACCTTCTGGAGGATCTGGATCCTGAGTTCAGAAGCAGGGTTAAGCCGGGCGATGTAATTATGGCCGGATCCAACTTCGGATGCGGCTCCAGCCGCGAACAGCCTGCGCTTGGATTTAAATATGTGGGAATACAGGCAGTTGTAGCCAGGTCATTTGCCAGGATATTCTACAGAAGTTCAATCAACCAGGGGCTGCTTCTTGTGCAGAGTCCTGAGGCTGTGGAATTTTACACTCCCGGCGATGAGGTAATTATCGACCCCGCCGCCGGAATTCTGAAAGTGGGAGAGAAAGAATTTCCCTTCCCGCCGCTTCCCGGTGAGATGCTCGCGATTCTGGAAGCCGGTGGATTGCTGAACTGGATTAAAGAGAACAATGCTTAGTCTGATAATGATACTTTCGGTGTTTTCCAGTCTCCCGGGCGGACTTGGAATAAGTGTCGGTACATCGGTATCCAGCTTTGCCCCGGTTGAGAGTGAATATAACCGGAGGTTTCTGACTCCGGGTGTCTCTTACGGTTTTGCAGCCTCTCTGGATGCTCCCGGACCGCTTGTGTTTCATCTGGGGGGAGAGTACTTCAGCAAGAAGGCTTCCTCCGGCTGGGACGGTGAGATATCTTCCACGCTTTTCTGGGCATTTCCGTGCGCTCAACTGGGTGTGATGGAGGGTTTCAGCGTTTTTGGAGGGCCGGGGATTGTTGGTGTCAACGGAAGCTATTCCGGAACCGATGATTTTGGAAGCTATGTTGAGGCAGACGGATCCAGCATCGGCTTCGCCGCGTCGGCGGGAACCGACATTGTTCTGTGGGGTCCGCTCTTTGCCAGGTTTGAATACAGACATGGCTGGATGGACATGAAGAGTGACCGGGTAAAGAAGGATGGCATCGAGACGGTTGTCTATCCGGCAGCCGAGACAGATCTTGGCTATTCCCAGTATATCTTCTCTCTGAATGTTCAGTTGTCCGCGGTTGACGGTGAGGGTAACTGAAAATAGAATTGTGAACTTCGCGGAGCCGACGTGGCTCAGTTGGCAGAGCAGCGCATTCGTAATGCGCAGGTCATCGGTTCGATTCCGATCGTCGGCTCCAGCGACTCCGATCCCGAAAGGGGATATTTCAATGAAGAAGCCCATAATCAGCGGCTCCGGCATACGGGGCATATTCGGTGAAAGCTTCACAGTTCAGGATGCCTGCGGCTTTGCCGCAGCCTTTGGAGAGCTGGTGGGGCCAGGCAGCGTGGTTGTGGGCAGGGACACCAGGAAGAGCGGCCCGGCAGTGGAAGCCGCCGTGTGCGCCGGTCTGCTGGGTGTGGGATGCACTCCGATTCTCCTGGGAATTGTCACTACACCAACCGTTCAGCTGGAAACTGCGAGAAATGGAATCCGCGGTGGTATCGCCGTGACAAGCAGTCACAATCCCGGCAACTGGAATGCGCTGAAACTCATTGGTCCTGATGGAGTGTTTCTGCGGGCAGAAGCAAGAACAAAACTCACAGAGCTTCTGGCCTCAGAGCGAAAATGGGTTGATTACCGCAGCTGTTCACAGACCGGGAAACTGGACGGAAGTACGGCCAGACATGTGGATCTTGTCGCGGGATTGCCACTTGTGCTGAAGACTGGAAAGAATTTGAAGGTTGTCCTTGATGTTGCGGGAGCTACGGCGGCACTGCTTGGTCCAGCCATGATGGATGCACTGAATGTTGAATGGGAAATGATTTTCCCGGAGATGACTCCTGAAGGTGATTTTCCCAGAGTGGCTGAGCCTAACAGGGAAAGTCTTGCTGTGCTGGCCGAAGAGGTTGTTAAAAGAGGTGCTGACGCGGGGTTCGGTTTTGACCCCGATGGCGACAGACTGGCACTGGTTGACAACAGGGGGAGACTTATCGGCGAGGAATACACAGTTGCTCTGGCACTGGATCATGTTCTCGCACACAATCCAGGACCGGCAGTGGTTAATATGTCCACTTCCAGACTTTCAGAAGACGCGGCGGAAAGACACGGATGCGTTGTCTACAGAAGCCCTGTAGGTGAAGTTAATGTTGTTGAGGAAATGGAAAAAAGAGGAGCCGATATTGGAGGTGAGGGAAACGGGGGAGTCATCCACAGGGATTGTCATCTTGGAAGAGACAGTGCCGTTGGTATGGCCTATGTGGTTTCCTACCTCAGAGAGCATCCTGAAATGACCATTGCGGACTGGGCCGACAGCTTCCCGGCGTATATAAACATGAAAAAGAAGGTTGATTTTACAGGGGATTTTGCAGGAATGGCTCTGCTTCTGAAGAAGCAGATGGGCGAGCCGGACGATATCACCGACGGCCTGTGGTGGCGACGGAACGGCGGATGGGTTCACATAAGACCATCCGGTACAGAGCCGGTTGTAAGATTCATTGCGGAGAATACTGATCAGGAAATCCTGAACAATGACTATGCTCTGTTCAGAAAGGTACTTACATGTGTGGAATAGTTGGATATGTGGGAAACGGCAGGGCTCTTGATGTTCTTCTCGGGGGCTTGAAAAGACTCGAGTACCGGGGATATGACTCAGCAGGTTACTCGTTGCAGATGAGCAATTCCCTGGTGGTTCGCAAGTGCACGGGCAGAGTGGCCGACCTGGAAGCAATGGATCCGGGCAGGGCCGCCGACGCCACCACTGGAATTGCCCATACCAGATGGGCTACACACGGTGAACCAACTACGGTCAATGCCCACCCGCACAGCGATTTCTCAGGAAGGATATCACTGGTTCACAATGGAATTATTGAGAACTACAAATCACTTAGAAAGAAGTTGGCAGCCCGGGGTATTTCATTCGAGTCTGAAACTGACACGGAGGTGCTTGCTAAACTTGTGGGCAGTGAGGTAAAGAAGGGCAAGGATCTGTTCCACGCGGTAAAAGATGCTCTGGCCCAGGTAAGAGGCACCTACGGAATCGCCGTACTCAGTGCCGATCAGCCTTCAACTCTTGTAGCTGCCAGATACGGTAGCCCGCTTGTTGTTGGTATCGGTGACGGGGAGAACATTGTGGCCAGTGATGTAGCTGCTATTGTGGCTCACACCCGGAATGTTATCTATCTTGAAGAGGGCGAGATAGTCGAGATTACCAGTGGAGGGATTTCTTCCAATTCATCTGATCCAAAAATGACCCGTGACAGGATACAGCATGTTGACTGGGATCTCGCGGAGATAGAGAAGGATGGATATCCTCACTACATGCTTAAGGAAATCAACTCACAGC
>JAUVIS010000068.1 GCA_030592635.1 Candidatus Fermentibacteraceae bacterium
CTTTCAAGCCATAGCTTCCAACCCGGACGCACCGGGTTGAAACCGGGTAATCCCGCAACTGAAAGGGTCATGCCAATAATCTCCGGGGGAACAGTCTCAAGCGGCCCTTCCAGAAGCACACTGGCGTAATCCACAAGCTCGGGGTTCTTGGGTTCAGTAACATCTCCGTCAATGTAGACAATGGTGGAATCCGCGATAAGAAGGGCAGCGGAGTTGGTTTCCCACACAACCACATCGCATTCGATTGAAGGTTTGGGAAGGTAACCTTTCATATCACTTCCTGCACCAAATTTCAGGATGGCGACTTCAGTAGCACCGGCATTGTGAATTCTCCAGGTGTCGGAGCCCTTCCGCCCCGGCCCGGGAATGAATTCAATCCCTTCTTCTTCCTGCTTTTTCAGTTTGTAAAAAGCAACAGAATACCCTTTGTCGTGAAGTACCCTTACCAGCTCAGTGCAGAAAAGAGTCTTTCCCAGTTTTCTACCTGCCGCCGCAACAACTATATTCAGGGCTATGAAATCACCTCCAGTATTAACACCAGTCTGTTCCGGTATGACCACCAAACATAAGGGGATGTTGCTGTACCGAACCAGACCAGCGAGAGAGCATAAATGAATCACGAATCATCGTTCAAGATTATACAGTCAAAATTCATACCCTCGGTGAGAAGCACCGTAACAAGGGCAGTACACACGGAAAGCGGCGCGGAATTCATTCATGTTCTCTGTAAAGAAGAGCGTGAGAACTTCTTCGCAGCATGCTTCAAGACACCACCAACTGACGATACAGGTGTCCCCCACATAATTGAACACACTGTACTCAATGGCTCAGACAAATATCCCGTCAAGGATCCCTTCATGGAAATGGTCAAGAGCAGCATGGCTACATTCATTAATGCCATGACTTACGGAGACAGAACCCTTTACCCCTGCGGAAGCCTTAATGAAAAAGATTTTCGAAACCTGGTTTCCATCTACATGGACGCGGTATTCCACCCGCTTCTGAAAGAGGAGTTTTTTCAGCAGGAAGGCTACCGCCTCGATTTTGAAGAACCGGGAAATACTGAAACCCCACTGATTCACAACGGTGTCGTATACAACGAGATGAAGGGTGCGTACTCTGATCCTGACAGCTACATTGAGAGGGAAATTACCAGATTTCTTTACCCCGAAGGTTCATGCGGAAGGGATTCCGGAGGCGACCCTCTGGCCATACCATCGCTTACTTATGAGCAGTTCAGAAAATTCCACGCTGACCACTATCATCCGTCAAACTGCTGCCTTTTTACCCTTACAAAGATTCCTTTCCGGGAAATGGCGGAATTCCTGAGTGACAGGCTCACCGGATTCATAGTCGCAGACGATGCAGTTGAGATGATCAATCAGCCTCGCCTGACTGAACCCGCGCGAAAAAATATACCTGTCCCCGGAGGCGCGGAAAACAACTGCACAGTCACCAGTGCCTGGATGGTAAACGATGCGGGAAACCCTGTGGAAACCCTTGCCTTCTCTCTTCTGGAGGATGTTCTGCTTGACGATGACTCCTCTCCTGTGAAAGCAGCGCTGCTTGATTCTGAACTTGGCACAGGACTGTCCGGATGCGGATATGATCCCGACCCTGTACAGAGGAATTTTGTTATCGGGCTCAAAGGCGTGGAAAGAAAAGATGCTGATACCGTCCTTGACCTGATCCACACGAACCTCGAATCTCTGGTTGATAACGGGTTGAATCCTGAACTGGTAAAAAACATGCTGCACCGGAAAGAACTGCACCTCAGAGAAATCGGATCCAGCTGGCCTTACTCGGTTATGTCCTCAGTCTGCGCGGCATGGACACACGGTGAAGATGTGCTGCAATCACTTGATCTGAACTACCTTCTGAAAAGTCTCAAAGAAAACATGAGCCGTAATCCGCAGTTCCTTGAGGATATGATCAACAGACATCTGCTGAAGAACAGTCACAGGATTGACTGTGTGTTCTATCCGGATGAGAAGCATTTCCAGAAGGAAGACTCGGTCATCACCGCAGATCTTCAGGCCGGAAAGAAAGTCATGTCGTCGGCTGAGCTCAATGAACTGGCTGTCCGGTCAAAACTGCTGGCCCGGTCAATGAACACTCCCAGTACAGAGGAGGAGCTGGCCACTCTGCCCAAACTGAGTATTTCCGATGTTTCCACAGAGCCCCCATCAATATTCCACAAAGAAACAATCGTTAATGGAAAACTCTTTCTCCCCACAGAAATCCAGACAGCCGGTATCTGTTACACTGATCTCTGCTTCGATATGTCAGAGCTGCCTGTTGAACTCATCCCCCATCTGCCATTCTTCGCCAGCTTCCTGACAAGAACAGGCGCGGCAGGTATGAATTACCTTGAGATGTCGGAGGTGGAACTTCGCTGTTCAGGAGGTCTGGGCGCTTCAGTCACCTCCATATCTTCCACCGCGACATCAATCAATGAGTTCCGGGTAATTCTAAAGACAACCGGTCACTGTCTGGAGGAAGATCTTCCGGGAATGCTTGAACTAATGAAGAAAAGACTCTTCAGCCCGGAGCTGGACAATGCTGACAGAATCATTATGGTTGCCGGTGAACTGGCTGAACATGCTCGAAGTTCCCTTATCCCCAGAGGCCATATTTTCGCTTCAATGAAAGCACAGGCGGGTCTTTCCGCAGCCACCTATACCAATAACCTTCTCCACGGCATACCGGTACTTAAACAGGTGGCTGCCATAGGAAAAGAAACCGTGGAAAAAGAAATCCGCGCCATGAAGGCGATCCACAAACATCTTACAGAGAATGCTCCTCAGATTCTGGCCTGGTCCGGGCCGGTAGACAAAGAGAGCGCAGCTTCCAGCTGGCTGGAAAAGCTTCCGGGATCCAACCGGGGAATCAAGACCCACAAACCGCCGGTCTTCCCCACCTCGCCGAACACCACCGGAGTGATTATCAAGGGAAACACCTCGTTCGCAGCGGCCGCACTGCCGGGTATACCTTCAAATCATCCCCTGTCAGGATCAGGCTATGTAATGATGAGAATGCTCTCGGAGAGCTTCCTCTGGGATGAAATCAGGGTGAAGAAGGGTGCTTATGGAGCGGGATCGAACCTTGGCGACACCGCAATCACCTTCTATTCTTACAGAGATCCTTTCCCCTCCAGCAGCCTTCAAACTTTTCAGAACGCAATAATGAAAGGAATTGCAGAGGTTGACCTGAACCCCCGCGCGATTGAAGATTCTATAATAGCCAGCGTAAAGGGAATGAATCCCGCAATCCGTCCGTCCATGGCAAACGGTCTTGCTGTTCTCAGATACCTGAAGGGAATTGACATTGACCTGATTGCGGAGCGCAGAGCGCACCTGCTGAGTGTAAATGCTGATTCGATAAGAGAATTCGCCGACCTGCTTAAAAGCCGGGCATCGGCTGTAAAAGTTTGTGTAGTTGGAAATGAGGATGTTCTCAATTGCATGAGCATAGATAACAGGATTGAACTCTGAGGGGGAAACAATGGATACAGCATCTCTTGTGATCGGGATTATCGCGACAGTTATCGGGTTTATTCCCTGCGTAAATGCTCTTGTGGTAGTACCTGCAATAGTTGGGCTGATTCTGGGAATCATTGCCTTCAAACAAAAGAAAACAGCAGAACTTCCCTCAGGTATTGCCCTTGCGGGTATTATTCTTAACGCGCTTCCACTGCTTGTCGTTACAGCTTATCTGGTGTTCGCAATGGTCTCCGGTGACGCATACACCATAAATGAGATGACCATCAAGTAATTACATGACAGCAGGTTCAATGGGGACATACAGAATATTCAACATAGTTGTTCTGGGACTTCTTCTGTATGTTCTTGTTTTTTCACTGATTTCTCCGGTAATGGAAAAACATTTTCCCTCTGTCATGCGCTGCTACTACAAGGAATTAACCGGAAATCCATGTCTGTTCTGCGGCCTGACCAGGGATATGAATTGTGTTCTCACAGGAGACGGGGAGCATGAAAGGATCAACTCCCGTTTCCAGCTTTTCCTCACAGTTTATGCTGTTGAATGGGTTATCAGGATTTTCATGTTACTGATGTCGGGAAGGTTTACCGGAAAAGCCCTTCCTGCGATTGACATTGCGATTCACGGCGTCATTGCGGTCGTAGTTCTTTACGCCTTTAATACCGTATAGAATCATGTCCTTCTGCTGCTGCTTGTCTGAGGGTTTTCTGGGAATCCGCAGAGGCTCACCGTCGGGGTAAGATCTGCCGCAGAAGTACATCGCGGTTGCCACTGTCATCGGGGTGGGCAGAAATATCTGAACCTGCCTTGGAATGGCACCCTGTGTTTCCAGAAAGGATCTGGCTGCCTGCATATCACCGATGGTGCTTCCCGGAAAAGCCGCGATGATGTATGGAACGATGTATTGTTTTCTTCCGGATCTTTCAGCATTCTTTTTAAATTCAGCGGCAAATCGTTCCCACACCTCGCGGGTGGGTTTACGCATAAGCGCCAGTATCCTGTCGTGAGTATGCTCAGGAGCTATTCTCAAATGACCTGAAATATTCTTTGATGTAAGCCTGGCCATAAAATTTGGATCTCTCAGAGCAACATCATGCCTGATACCGCTGGAGATGAATACATTCTTAACTGCGGGGACTTCCCCGGTCTTTGTCAGCAGATCAATGTAGCTGCTGTGATCCGTTCGAAAATGACTGCATATCTCAGGGTAAAGGCATGACGGTCTTCTGCATTTTTTCATCTGCTCGGGGTCATCGCAGCCCAGTCCGTAGAGATTGGCTGTAGGGCCGCCAAGATCAGAGATGGTTCCTCTGAATGCAGATGAGGAAGATATCTTCCCTGCCTCCCGAAGAACAGACCCCTTTGATCTGCTTGTGATAAACTTCCCCTGATGAAGACCAATGGCACAAAAGGAACACCCGCCGCCGCAGCCTCTCACGACTGTAATGGAATCCTTTATCATGGTCAGCGCCGGTATCTCACCTCTGTAGGAAGAATGAGGCAGTCTGGTATACGGCAGTTCATACACCGCGTCCATTTCTTCCGGGGACAGCGGCTCTGCCGGAGGTTCAACGATCACAATCCTGGAATCCGCGTGCTGAATAAGCCTTGCCCCGCACCACGGATTCTGATTGGCTTCAAGAAGTTTTGAAAGCTCAAGCATTTCCACAGGGTTGGAGTTCAGATCTTCATGTGACGGCAGCGTAACATCGCCCTCTTCCGGCTGATACTTTCCCCGGTGGATCGCTGTAGCAGTTCCCGGGATACCTTCAAGAGTTTCACCCGAGTCAAGGCGACGCGCTATCTCAACTACCTGCCTTTCACCCATTCCGTAAACAAGAATTGATGCTTTGGTGTCGAGAAGAATAGACTTCTTCAGCCTGTCACTCCAGAAATCATAGTGAGTTATCCTTCTCAGACTGGCCTCTATGCCGCCGAGAACAACAGGAACACCCTTCATAACCCTCTGCAGACAGTTGGTGTACTTGAGAACAGCTCTGTCGGGTCTTTTCCCAGGAACCCCGTCGGGAGTGTAAGCGTCATCGGAACGGAGTCTGTTATTGGATGTGTAGTGGTTCACCATGGAATCCATGTTACCGGATGTCACCCCGACAAAAAGCCTGGGCTTTCCCATAACAGCAAAAGATTCAGGGTTCTTCCAGTCCGGCTGGGCAACAATACCCACTCTGTGCCCTTTACTCTCAAGAACCCTTCCGATGATGGCGGCTCCAAATGAGGGATGATCCACATAAGCATCGCCGGTGACAATCAGCACATCAAGCTGATCCCACCCGCGCTCACGCATTTCTCCGGCAGTCATAGGAAGAGGTTTTCTCATGCGCCTAGTGTGCCTCTTGAAAGGCGGATTGTCAAGCGTTTTGCCGGGTACTTGAAAAACCGTACAGTCTGAAGGTTACTGCTATAGTAAACGCATGTTCCCCTGGAAGCGGAGGGGATTGAAACACGAAGCCGCAAATTGCGACTTCAACAAAGAGAAAAGGAGAAAAAGATGTCTGAAGAAAGAACAACACTGTACACGGCGAGGGTATCAGCCGGAAAAAACACCTTCTTCATTGACGGGAAACAGGCAAAGAACGATCACTACTACATTTCAATTACCGACTCCCGCAGGCAGGAAGACGGCACATTTGAGCAGAAGAAAGTGATCGTTTTCGAGGAGTCCTTCAGGGGATTCCGGGAAAAGATCACCGAAGTCTGTGAAATGCTTGAGAAACTCTCAGAGGACAGAAGAGATGAAGAAATCACAGAGGCAAGAAAAACAAACCCGAGAGCATTCATGAAGTGGGGGCCTGAAGAGGAAGAAAAGCTGGAGAAGCAGTTCAAGAAGGGCATTGATATTGAGACTATCTCGAAAGCATTCGAAAGAAGCTCCGGTGCTCTGCTCGCCAGGCTTGAAAGAATGGGGCTTATTCAGCCGGAAGCTTCCGGAGAGTAAGTAAAGATACCGGCGAAAGACTACGGCTCGTATACATACCGGATGTCATACTACGCAATTCTTCCGGGAGCCGGAATCTTTGCCGGATTCATGAATGTAACAGCGGGGGGAGGGTCTCTGTTTACCCTCCCCGTTCTGATTATCGCGGGAATGACTGTGAAACTGCTTGTTAGTTAAGGGGTTCTGGTTCCCGTGTACTTGTCTCCTCTGAGAACCTTGCTCATTACTTCGATGTCTTCCCTGAGATGCCACCCGGTTCTTCTGTAAAACTCAATAGCGGGATTATCGGAGTAGATGAACAGATGGAGTTTCTCGATTCCTGCATTGTAGAGAGCGGCTTCCGCTTTATCCATAAGAGCTCTGCCTGTGCCTGAGCGGTGCAGATCCCTCTTCACGGACAGATGGTATATGTAGCCTCTTCTGGCATCTTCTCCCGCCATTACCGACCCAACTATCTCTTCACTTTCAAAGGCGGTAAAACAGTACGCGCCGTTTCTCTTCAGAAAAAGAGAAAAACCTTCCGCCGAGTCTGCTCCGGTCATGGCATTGCCGGTAAAACTGCTCCACAGCCTGACAAGATGGTCGTAGTGTTCGGGTTTCATGGGATGGATAATCATTTTATCGACTCAGGATAGATCCCCGGGGTACTTTGGGGAATCACCGTCGCTCCACAGACCGACTGGAAGAAGTCGACCGGCCCGGCTCCTCCAACTATTCCATAGCCGTAGCCCTGATCCCGCATACAGTGCAGCACTTCAAGGGTAACAGCCCTGCCCACACCGGTTCCTCTGTATTCCTCCGCGACTCCAACCGGCCCGAGAAATCCCAGCGCGGTACAGTCCCAGGCGCAGAATCCGGCAAGTTTCCCCGTTGATTCCTCGATGGCGATCATCATAGTTGACGGGGTTCTGCTGACTGCGGGCAGCACTTCAGAAGCCCACCCCGAAGAGAAATGATTCTCTATCCAGTTCTGAACTGTCCCGCTTTCATGAGCCATTGGTCTTCGAAGAGTAAACCCGTTGAGATCAGGTTTCCCGGACAGGCTGTAGAGGGGAACGAGAAGATCGGGCATTTTACAGATTCAGCAGGCGGCCAAGAAACATCACTGAGTCATTCCCTGTAATTGCCGCTATGATGCTGAGTACCACTCCCAGGGCGATGAAACCCATTATTACCGCTTTACAGGCATCCTGACCTCTTATGGATCCCAGCTGCTTGGGTTCTCTGCCAAGGTAGGCACTCGCGGCGTAAAGTTCTTCACCTATCAAAGTGTAGTCACAGGTAGTGATGAAGAATGGTAGCTGGGTAACAGCGTCTGTACCCGCGATTTGAATGGCACCTGACAATGAGCCTGTTTCCGCAAGAATCAGAGATTCGGCCCAGAACATTCCCAGATAAAAATTTGTTGCCGGTTTCTCGCGCATCATGATTCCGTTCACGCCCGCCACGTAAGCGAACTGGCTCTGGGTAAGGAAGAAAACGCTGTCGCTGTCGTATGCGTCCGGTCTTCCTGCCTCAATGTAACCCTGGCGAACGGTTTCTTCGCAGACAGTGAACACAATGGGATCGCAGTTCGGAACCAGAAGAGGAGTCTGATATTCAGCAACCTTCTTGGCTACCCTGCCAAGAATGGTAATACTTGCAATTGTCGCCACATCACCTATGGTGGAAAGACCCGGTACATAAAGAATGGGTTTCCCCATTTCCGTAGCTCTGCCGATGGCCTCATCAATAGCCTCAATACCGGCAATGGGGCGAAGATAGAGATCCGCGCCTCTTTTCGCCTTGTTGAAGTAGAAAAAAATCAGTCCGAGGAAAAGCACACAACCTATCAGGGTTGGCATCTCGCTCTGGCTGAACCACTCCCCCTCTGCCATTTCAGCACCAGCGAAAATATCGCTGTAAAGAGAGTCTCCATCCGCTGTAAGAACAACCGTTCTGTACTGGTATGAGGTCATGGGAGAAATTGGATAGTCAGGATCGTAACCGTCCATGATCTCTGCACTCTCCAGCGGAAGTGCTTCTGTCATAACCGTTTCCCAGACAGCTTCCTCTGCTTCAGTCTCTCTTCGCAGTACAAGCAGACCGATAAGGTTGTCGGGAGTATCCACCGCGCCCTCGAATTGTACAAGCAGCAGAGAGCCGTTATCTTCGGGAGCATTGGTAACAGATATTATTTCAGGCGCGGCAAATATTGCCATGCAGATCATAAAAGCAATGGTCAAAATGTACCTCCACAAGTAAGTGACAACCAATTATGCAACGGAAACCAGCCGGGGTACAGAGCATTGACAAATTCCAGTACCGTTGCATACTGGCATAAAGGAGAATCAAATGAAAAAATTACTTGTTTCAGCTGTCGTTCTTCTCGCGGTCACAGGATGTCGCCCGTGTGAAAATCTGATTCTGATTGAGAACAATTCAGATATTGTCTGTACTTCAGTGACAGTAGCAGTCTGTGACAGTACTTGGACTATTGAGAATTTTGCTCCCGGAGAACAACGGGAATACACCATTGTTTACACCAGAGATGACCACTTTCAGGTAATTGTGGAAAAAAGTGACGGGGAAATACTGGAGGGTAATTTCGGATATGTGACCCACGGGATTATCGGGGATCGAATCAGAATCTCAATTGAGAACGATTCCATATCCTTCAGACAGTCCGGAAACAGCTACTGACACAGGGAAACATGGGTTTTGTGAAATAAAGCAAAGGCGTATATTCCTTTTTCACCTGACAAACGAAAGAGGTGTCTTGAAAACCAGTTGCCCCTGCCTGAACACTTCCTGCGGAAGGTACGGAAATTGTACTGACTGCAGAGAGTTTCACCGGCGGACAAAGTCTTCCACCCGCTGTGAGAGGATTTCAGGAACTGCGCGGATCAATACATCGGGTGTGAACCTGATGGACTACGCAGCCTGCGCCGGTTGAGCAGGTAAAATGGCCCCCGGCAGGTTGTCGGGAATACTTGAAAAGCTCCCCAGGGTCTCCAGCCCCGGCTTATTATCTTTCCCTGAACAAATTGATGTGTGCAGAGGCACAGGCTTCAAGCGAATAGTTTGATGCTTTTCCCGGCCCGCGTAAACCCATCCGGAGTGCTGTGTCCGGATCAAGAAGCAGCTTTTCCAATGCACATGACATGTCTTCAACTGAGGCAGGATCAATCAGCAGACCAGCTTCCCCTCCAACGACTTCTCCAAGTCCCGGAACATTGCCTGCAACAACAGGCAGACCGGATGCCATGGCTTCCACAGCGGCTATGCCAAAGCCTTCCCATGCGGAAGGAATGAAGAAAATGTCAGCATCGTGCATTAACTGCGGGATATCTTCACGGGTACCGAGAAAATCCGCAACACTGTTCAGGGAAAAACTTGAGGCAAGCTCCTCCAGCTCTGTGCGCATTCCACCATCACCTGCGATCAGCCATTTAAACTTATGATCTGTTCGGTCGGAAAGATCGGCGACCGCTTTCAGAGCCCGGCGGTAGTTTTTGGCCGGAGTTAATCTACCCACGGAGAGAATCACGGGCGGGTTATGAAAACCGTCTCTCTCAGAAGGTTTAAACAGGCCAGACCGGGTGCCGTTTGGAATAACAACAGCTTTATCCCGCAGAGATGGCTTCCACGCAACAATGGCTTCTCTGACAGCTTCACTGACGCACACAATCTTTTCATAGCGCCTGTATGTGAAGTTATCGGCGAAGCTGCCCCACATGGTTCCTCGTCTGCGGTTGGATGTACTGTGTTCAGAGGCAAAGAGCCTCCCCCTCCAGCCTGCCCGCCGGAGTGCTCCCGGGACGCGAAGAAGAGACGGAAACAGATGAACATGAACTGTGTCCGCACCCGCCAGAGGTTCACTCCTGAAAAGTCTTGAGAGCCTGCGTGAAGCAACCGGGGCATACGGAGACCCGCATCCGGTACACCAGAGCCTGTCTTCCCCCTCAATCTGCTCCCTGCCAGCCAGGGCCACAATATATGATTGATGGCCCATCCGCAGATATTCCCCGTGCAGATCCAGGACAAGCCGTTCTGCTCCGCCCGCGGTTATGCTGTTGACTATTTGTACTATCTTCAATACTGTCCTTAATACATGAATGCCTCAGGGAATATACAGATTCGGAACAAAAGGAAAGGAAGTGTATGACTTATTCCGAAGCTATGCAGGAAGAAATCAATCAGTGCCGGAATGAGAAAGAAAATAGATGCTGGAGGAGCTTAAAGAAGAAAACTCCCCCGGAAAATAAAAGAATGGTGCCGAGAGGCGGAATCGAACCGTCGACACACGGATTTTCAGTCCGTTGCTCTACCTACTGAGCTATCTCGGCACCGGAGGCAGTAATTTAAGCGGTTTTCATTAATTGGTCAACCCCTGAAACAGAATTGAATACACAGCTGGAAATCAGCTGCTTCTGCCTGAAACCTCTTCAAGAAATTCAGGCCCGACGCTGCATATCGGGCACACCCAGTCCGCGGGAAAATCAGTCGGAGGGGAAACCTCTGAAGCCTTGTCAACATTCTTCCGGTCGTAGATATAACCGCATGCCTGGCACTCCCAGACCATTATCCCTCCTGTGTCTGTACAAGAGCAAAGGGTCTTTCCACCCCGGCTCTGAGCCTTGTTGTAGTAAACATAACACAGTTACTGCCGGCATTGCGGGAAAGGGAGTCAAAGAGTTCCTTATCCATGGCTACAGAACCCATCCCTCCTGTAATTATCAGAGAAAGAGGAAGATCCTCAGATCCTGTAAGTATCACGCCGGGCTCTTCCCCGAGAAAGTCAACCAGATCCCTGCCCGATACAGAGGGTGCGATTATACCCGCCACTTCCGCTTCAACTGCCTTTGCAAGACAAGACGGAGCAAGTGGTTTGTCAATAAGAACAACAGCATCTTTTTCTAAGGAACGAACTGTGAGCCTGCCCCACCGCATCTTCCCGAATCCGGCAATACCGGGAATGATAAGGCCTCTGGATCTGACCCTGGCTGCCATTACCGGATCAACTGCGGTAACCACTCCCTGCATGGGTGAGTAGATGTGCACAGGTTTCAGAATGTATTGAATAGTTACAATACCGGTCTTTCTGTCTATCTCCAGTACTGTGCCTGTGGCCGGTGATTTTACAGTTCTGAGTTTTTCTCCAATGGCAATGACCTGAGTGCGTTCAACAAAGTCTCCGAGACGCACCTTCATATTAGCGCTGATTCGTTTTGGTTTCAAGCAAAGCAGTCTGGCAACATTCACATAGTGAGGTTTACCGTCGTAGTCCTGTATTTCTCTGAGAATTATCATCCCGGGAGAAACGACTGAATGA
>JAUVIS010000200.1 GCA_030592635.1 Candidatus Fermentibacteraceae bacterium
TCCGGCAGAAACAGCCAGCCACAAGGCTCTTGACTGACCCAGAAGAATTGCGGCGCCCATGATCAGCATAACTGCGATACCGGGTAAAGGAGGAACTGACCTGTACCTCTTCCAGAGAAGCACAGCCATAAGAAAAAGCCCCACGACAACCACATTAACCTCTCTGGACGATACCCTGAGGCCTGAAGTTGCTCTGAGATAAACCCCCTCTCCACCGAAAAAGCCCTTGAAAACTACCCAGAGGGCTGCAAGAGCAGAGGCAATCAGAACGGTTGCAACAAGAATTTTCATGTTCCGGCGATCTTTTAAAATCCACATTGCCGGAAAAAAGAAGAGGTATCCCAGCATAGTTTTCAGGAAGATCGCTGCTGTCTCAACCTCGTAACCGGCCAGAATGCCGCGAAGGAAGGCAAGAAGACTCAGTGCCACCAGCACGAGGATCAATCTCCCGGATCGTGTTGACCCCAGCCTGCCTTCACCGTCTATGAATGCTCCAATCCACAGGAAGAAAACCCAGAGTTGAAGGAGGTCATCAATGCCGATTCGGAAGGGTCCGGCATAAGCACTGAACCCGCCCAGAAAAGCGGTGGTAAACACTATCTGCACACCGAACAGCATTGCTGCAAGTCTGGGCGGGTAGGCAAAAAACATTCCGGCAAGAAGAGCCAGTGCCAGCCCGCCTGCGATCAGGTAGACAGTATCCGTAAACACACCGACAGCCAGAAGAATTCCAATAACCGCAAAACCGGTGAGCGCGGTACTGTCAGTCACTTTATTCTTCAAGTTCAAATCCTGCGATGTCTGCATTTCTCGCTACAACCAGGGCTGTAACATCATCTTCCTGATCTCCTCCGTCGCGGAAGAGTTCCACAAGCGTACCTATGGTTTCAATGATTGCTTCACCGGATTCCCGGCAGTGCCTGATAATGATATGGCTCAGTCTTTCCACGCCGAAGGGCTCCTCTGAAGGAGACATGGTCTCTGTAATTCCATCGGTGTAGAGAAGAAGCCTGCCCCCGGGAGCAATATGCGTCCTGCCCATCTGATACTCCGCTTCAGGCATCACTCCCAGAATCAAACCGCCCTGATCAAGGCTGTCAACGGTATTACTTTCTTCCATATTGCACAGAATTGGCGGATCATGGCCTGCGGAGCAGTATTCAACATCACCATTTTTCAGATCAATGAAAGCAAGAAAAAAGGTAATGAATGTAGCGTCCGGCATTCTGTCGCAGAGAGCTTCATTCAGTCTTGATGTTGTAACCTCAACAGACAAACCTTCCTTCAGAAGAGTACCGAGACTTGCCTGAAGAGCTGCCATGAGCATTGCCGCGGCAGCTCCCTTTCCGGACACATCAGCAATGGCGACAGCCAGTTTCCCGTCAGGCAACTCAAGTACATCGTAGTAATCACCGCCCATTACTCTTGAAGGAATACTCTCCGCTGCCAGTTCCCACCCGGGGGGCCGGGGAAGACATCCGGGAAGCAGATCTTTCTGAATGTTCCTGGCAAGCTCCAGCTCCCTCTCAAGCGTTTGCCTCTGAAGCTTCTCCCCGAACAACTGAGCACTCTGTATGGCCTGAGCGATCTGTCTTGTAAAGCTGTCAAACAATCCTCTGGTGTACTCTACAAAGAAGAACTGCTTGACACTTGCCGCAACAATGACCCCCAGTCTTTCTCCTCTGACCTCTACCGGAGCAGCTACTATGGAGGCGATGCGGGAATAGCCCTTCTGTCCTGTCTCAAGTTTTCGCAGAGGGCTTCTTCTGTAATTGTTGATCATGAAGCCGTGACCTGCGGCGTCTATTCTCTGATCAACGCCGGCATACCACCCGGAGTCAAGCTTCTCCGCAGCATTCTTCAGATCTCTGTTTTTACCGAAGGAGTAATCTCCTGAACCGTCGTTCAGATGGAACCAGCAGCAATCGGAATTTGTCAGTCTTGCTCCAAGTCGAACTGCTGCCGCTCCCAGCTGCTCCGGTTCAAAACTTGAATGAAGAGTCTGACTTAAATCCTGGAGGGTTCCCAGTTCCTGATAGCGCTTTTCAAGGATTCTGGCGGTTGGAAGTTGAAGCAGCATAGTTATGAAAGCAAAGAAGATGTATATGGCAACAATCAGAATTACTGCCACATCAAGACCGCCTGTACCCGGAAAAACATTTCCGGCCAGATAGTAATAAATACCCCGCCCCATAAGTACACACACAAAGGTTGCCGCAAGAAGAACAATTCTTGTCTTTCGGGAAAGGTACTGTACCCACCTCTGGCAGAAACCAAGCCCAACTGCGGAGAAAAGCAGCAGCAGACTTGAAATATCAAGTTCTATCCCTTTGAATATTTCGTCGGTAGAACTCAGAATAAAGCCAAGACCCACCACATGAAACAGGGAAGTTGCAAAAGCAATGCCCACTGTAAACCTGTAAAGCCACACGGAGAACGGAGTCCTGTCAATGTAGACAAATCCTCGGACTGCCGCCAGAAGGATCAGAGAGACAGCCAGAATGACCAGCCTGAGCAATGGAACCACGGCTGCAGGTTGATCTCTTCTTTCCCTGTCTTCTGAGAGAGTATCAATTCCCGATGATGTGTCCACACTTGTGGAGGTAAGAACAGCGTCGATGAGAACACCTGCCGCGGCGCCGCTGACATCTCCAATAGTTTCCAGGAACTGGCCGGTCTGACCCGTAAAAGTGGAATCCACAAAATTCCTTACCTGGCCGCTGCCTGCTTCAGCGACATCATCAATCCTTCTGCCCAGTTCCTTTACTCTTTCAGCTCTCCGGGAATTTTCGGGAAGAATCTCCGGTGTGTCAAGAATTCCAACAAAACCTGTGAGCCCCCAGAGAAGCAAAATGGAAAAAAAGCAGAGAACCAGCCTCCGGGAAAGACTGAGACCTCTAAGGATTTCGCTGGCACCCAGATAGAAGAACAAACCGGCAACAACAATTAGAATGCCGGAGGTAATCCTTGTAATGGAACTGCCCGGAAAACTGGATGGTAAAAACACTATGAAAAAAGCTAGAATAACCAGAGCCGCTCTGAGATATCTCCTGCCGCGAAATGAAAATAATTTTCTCATTCTTCCTTACTTCAGTCTCCGGGCTATTTCTTCCGGTGAACCGGCGAATACAGTTCCGTCCGCTAAATTCTTCATTCTGTACACACCGGCTTCAACTTCATCAGGTCCAACAGTAACAACAAAAGGAATTCCGTATCTGGATGCCTCGCTGAACTGCTTTCCCAGCTTCTTCCCGGAAACATCAGTCATAACCCGCACACCCTCACCACGAAGAGATGCCGCCAGAA
>JAUVIS010000019.1 GCA_030592635.1 Candidatus Fermentibacteraceae bacterium
AAGGAGCAAGATTCACAATGCGCACCTGTGGGTGACTGGCTATCTCCAGTCCCATTCCCACTGCAACCAGTCGTATGGTATCATCGTAGGAAAGCTTTTCCTTTGTTTTGCTGTCAAACTCAATTATCACATGCTCACTGCCGCCGTGATGCCCAAGTACAACCCCTCTGGCTCCTTTTGCCTTCCCACTTGTAACAACTGCCTCGTTCCCTGCACACGCGAGTATCTGGAAAGATTGATTCGGATTCTCTCTTCTTTTATCGCCCCATTTGCAACTTACTCCCGGTTCTATGTGATCTCCGGCCCAGCCGTAAACAGAGTCACCGGCCTCTATATTCAGTGTTATTCCACCTATCCCCGGAAGCTGAAACGGCCTTCCCGTATGATCCACGCGCAGTCTGTTTCCCGCAAAAGGATGGCCGGGCTTGCACTCCAGAGTAAACTGCACCAGTTTCTTCTCGTTTGTTTTCAGCATACAAGCTCCTCCTGTTTTCGTAGTGCTACAACCTGAATAGTTCGGAATGCGTACCAAGTCTCTCAAAAATAATCATATCATTGGGTACTTTGTAAATAAGGAGCCAGTCAGAGGAAATGTGACATTCTCTTCTGCCCGCATAGCATCCAGCAAGTTTGTGATCTTTGAAAATAGGATCCAGCCTATCGCCGGCAAGAAGAGTTTTAATAATAAGTCTGAATTGTTTGAAGTCTCTGCCCTGTTTGCGAAT
This sequence comes from Candidatus Fermentibacteraceae bacterium, assembly GCA_030592635.1. GTDB lineage: Bacteria > Fermentibacterota > Fermentibacteria > Fermentibacterales > JCC-6 > Sabulitectum. Next base: position 726 of record JAUVIS010000019.1, read on the forward strand.
CTTCTTTATATCTCTGTTGAATTGCCTGACATACACAGGTTTGTACATTAAATTCCAAGCTTTTTGAACAAATCCTCCGCATCCTCACACACAATCAGGTCTTCCCCGGAATCTGTTGCCTTAAATGTTGCCCTTGTTGTTTCATTAGGAATATCAAGCGGAAAAGGCAACCCCTCCATTAACTCAATCTGCCGATAGAAAAGGGTTATGGCCTGAGTCGTATTAAGACCAAGACGATGCAGTATTTCTTCTGCCTTTTCCTTCAAACCAGGTTCCAACCTTGCCCGTACTGTCGCAGTTTTATTCATATGCACCCCCTGCGCCACTAATGTAGCCCGCCGGTGCCACAATGTCAAGTTGTCCGGCCCGCGACTGATTCATCAGTGGCAATCAGGATGTTTGTACCTGCCTGCATTGTTGAATATATGTGATTCCGCATGTCGTCTTGCCAGCAACAGGAATCGCTGTTAGTTTTTGAGCATGGGACGGAGGTATTTATGGTAACAAGTACTGACTGGATACAGGCACTGGGTCTCATTCCTCATCCGGAGGGCGGTTTTTACAGGGAATTTCACAGATCAGCTCATGTTCTTCAGCAGAAATCCTTACCGCCCGGTTTTACCGGAAAACGGGAGCTGGGATCTGTTATCCACTACATGCTTACAAGTGAGACCTTCTCCGCGTTCCATCGCCTGCATTCAGATGAGATATGGCACTTTCACGATGGTTCACCATTCCTGATACACATTATCGATCCTGAAGGCATTTACAGAAAAATAAGACTGGGACGCAATATACATCTGGGTGAGGTGCCATGCTTTGTTGTCCCTGCGGGGCATTTCTTCGGTGCCGAAGTGTCAGAAGAAAATTCCTTTGCTCTTGCTTCATGCACCGTGATGCCGGCCTTCCGGTTTGATGATTTCGAGATGCCCACCCGTGATGAGCTAATCAGTATATTCCCGCACCTGATAAACGAGATTATGCACCTCAGCAGAAATGGCAGATGATTCATGGCCGGGAAAGACTTAACGCTGCTCGATGACGACAACTGCTTCGCGTGCGGCTCATATAACCCGATTGGTCTGAAATTGAAGTTCAAACTTGACCCGGAAAATGGTACTGCTGTGTCTGAAACTGTGATCGCGGATCATTTCAACGGGTGGAAGGGGACGGTACACGGTGGCATTATCACCACCCTGCTGGACGAAACTATGGTATACGCCTGCACCTCTTCAGGATGGTTTACTGTAACTGGAACCATCGAGGTTAAGTTTCACAAACCTGTACCTACCGGAAAGATGCTTGTTATCACCGGCAGAATTGAGGAAAACAGGGGCAGATCCATTCTCACATCAGGCACTCTGGAATTAAACGGTAAGGTTCTTGCGTCTGCAAAGGCAACCCTGATTCCAATGAATTATGCTGAAAACTCTCTGGACATAATCTCCGAAAGACTGGTCAATTGAGAAAATCTCTTATCATTCCGGGACTGGGAGGCGCCGCTGATTGCTGGGCACCCATTTTCACAGGAAGGCTTTCCACACGCTGCAGCATTGAAAGCTCCCCACTGCCATCGGACGGAACAACTATTTCAGATTTCGCACTGAAACTCATGCCGGAAAAACCTGTTGATGTTCTTATTGGATTTTCTATCGGCGCGGCAGTTGTACAGGAGATGATTGTTCTAAGACCCGATATCACATCCAGGGTTGTACTTATGGCTCCTCCGGCGGGCAATGACTATCCGCAACCACCGAAGGATGCCAACAATTTCAGCAACGGCAGAGGAAAGTGGTCCGCATCAATGCTGGAGATGATGTTCACACCGGAATGGCTCGCATCTCATCCTGACATCACCGAATTCTTTCCAAGGGTAAAAAAACAGGTTCCCGGAGAACGACTGATTAAACAGAGTAACGCTATTTCAGACTGGAAAGGATGCCTGAGCAACCTTGGGAATGTGCTTCTGCCCGTTCTCATCATTGCTGGAAGATATGACATAATAACTCCTCTGATCCACGCTGAAATACTAAATAAAACCCTCCCAAACGCCTCTTTGACGGTGTTTGATACCGGCCATGGTTTCCCCTGGCAATGCCCTCTGGAGACCGCCGACAGAATTCTGGAGTTTCAATAATGAAGATACTCGGACAGATATCTCAGGGTCTTGAAGAACTGGGAGCCCTTGAGCTTAAGAGACTCGGAGCAAATAAAACTGACCCTACTTACAGGGGTGTTTTCTTTGAAGCAGATGCCGCGACTGCCATGAAAGTAAACTACGAATCCCGTCTGTTTGACAGGTTCCTTCTTCCGCTGGTTGGCTTTGGATGTCACTCTTCTGATTACCTCTATCAGAAAGCAGTGAAATATCCCTGGGAAAACCTTTTTGGTATCAACCAGACATTCGCTATAAGCGGAGCAACTTCAGGATCAAAGATCAGCCACTCAAAATGGGCCACCCTCAGGCTCAAAGATGCTATTGTGGATCACTTCCGGGAGATAAGCGGGAAAAGACCATCCGTTGACAGATACGAAGCGGATGTGAACCTTGATCTCCGTATCCGGGGCAACAATGCTGAAATTCGCCTGGACCTTTCCGGAGGCTCACTGCACCGAAGAGGCTACAGGATGGAGTCTGTAAAGGCACCCATGCGGGAGACCATTGCTGCGGCGGCTCTGGAAATGTCCGGCTGGAACGGCGAGAAACCGCTGGTCGATCCCATGTGCGGGTCAGGAACACTGCTCTGTGAGGCTCTTATGAAGTACTGCAGAATCCCGGCAGGATTTTACAGAGAGAAGTGGGGCTTCTTCCGTATGGATGAATTCAGCAAGCTTATCTGGAAAAATGTAAAAGCCGAGGCTGATGATAAAATCATTTCCCTTCCGGAAGGACTTCTGTCCGGATCTGATATTACATCCAGAGCGGTTAACGCCACCAGAATTAATCTCAGTTGTTTCAGAGACGGCAGAAATGTTGAGATAACCAGGAGAGACTGGCACACTCACCCGGGATACAATTCGTGTACAATCCTGACCAACCCGCCACACGGCATACGACTGGCCGAGGGAGTCGCGGAGGAACTCATCGGAGATTTCGGGGACTTCATGAAGCAGAAATGTTCTGGCTCAGAAGCATACATCTACCTGGGAGACAGAAAACTTCTCAAGCATGTAGGTCTCAGAACATCCTGGAGGAAGCAGCTGTTTTCAGGCGGTCTTGACGGAAGGCTTGCCAAATTCGAACTCTACTGATACCGGGATATTGTATCCTCCATCAGCTTCCTGACTCTCTCTCCCGGGAATTGTTTGACTGCTCCGGAAGCTGTAACCGCGGCCCATGCTTTCCTTGCGTTCTCCATATCCGCCGAGGCTGCGGCGAACACTTCAGCCTCTGAAGGATAGTATACGGCCACGCCTTCTGCCTGGGCGGCGGAGGCAACTTTCGCGGCCACATGGGGAAAAAGACCTGTGTCTGTCATTGAAGGAAGTATTCTGCCTGCCCCTATGATTCCCTGTACGGCATAATCGGCAATGGCTCTCGCAGCTGCAACGGCCATTCTGTCAGTGATGGCGGAAGCGCCGGTGAGCATAACACCCTTTAAAATTCCGGGAAAACCGAGAGAGTTGTTTACCTGATTGGGATAATCACCTCTGCCGGTGGCCACAATGGCGGCTCCGGCGTTCATCGCGTCGGATGGAAAAATCTCAGGCACGGGGTTGGCGCAGGCAAAAACGATGGCATCATCCGCCATTTTCTTTATCCACATGGGGTGAACCACATCAGGCCCCGATTTTGAGGCTGCTATAAACACATCGGCTCCCTTTACGGCCTCCCGTACATCGGTAAAACCCTGAGAATTGGTGATTCGGCAGAGTTCCCTGTGCCACTCCCATCCTTCGCCGTCGAAATCGGTTCTTTCGGGACCGAGAGCACCATGTTCATCGAACATGGTGATCCTTTCAGGATCTGCTCCGGCAGCGATCATAAGCCTTGCGGCAGTTGAGTTGGCGGCACCTGCTCCGAAAAACACTATTGAGATGTCACTGATCTTTTTGTTTACAACTTTGAGCGAGTTCAGCAGCCCGGCAAGTACCACACAGCCTGTACCCTGAGCGTCATCATGCCAGACTGGAACTGAACAGCTCTCCTGAAGCTTTTTCAGAGCTGTATAGCATCCCGGCTGGGCAATATCTTCAAGGTTGACTGCACCAAAGGAGGGTGCAATCGCATTGACTGTATCCACAAGTCTGTTGATATCTCCATTGATATCAAGACAGATGGGAACCGCGTCAAATCCTCCCAGAAGCTTCATCAGCAGGGCCTTGCCTTCCATGACGCCCATACCGCCCGGAGGAGTGCAGTCTCCGTCTCCCAGAACCCGTGTGGAATCGCTTACCACAGCCACAGTTCTGCCTCTGCATGTATGAGAGAATGAACTCAGGTTGTTGTCCCGGATTTTCCGTGAAACAGAAGAAACTCCCGGGGTATACCAAACCTCAAGCCAGCCGTTGTCAACCTCGTCTACAAGAGGGATTGTCATCATTTTCCCACCGTAAAACTCATGCGCGTCAAGGGAAAGTGCGTACAGGAACTCTGTTGTCGCTATTTCTCCCTGTTCCTCTGTCAGTCTGCTTCTAATTTCGGAAAGAGCTTCATTCGGTGTCATAACTCTTCGCTCTCCTTCTGAAGATATTGCCATTATGGAGATCCCAGGCCACAAAGACGGGGAATTCCTCCAGTTCCAGAATGGAAACCGCCTCCGGGCCCAGATGTTCCCAGGCTACTGTTTTTCTTGATTTTACTTTTGTTGACGCAAGAGCTCCAGCTCCGCCTGTCGCGGCCAGGTAGACCGCTTCATGTTTGTGAAAAAGCGCTCTTGTCTCTTCACTCATTTCACCTTTACCAATTACCACTTTCATTCCGAGCTTCAGCATTTCAGGAATAAACGGTTCCATTCTTGCCGAAGTAGTGGGACCGCACGCGCCAATAACATGACCGGGTGGAGCAGGAGAAGGCCCCGTATAGAAAATGGAAATATTCTTAATGTCAAAAGGCACGGATCCGGTGTTCAGCATAAGGTTGTGAGCGGCATCCCTTGCCGTTGCAACCAGACCTGAAAGCAAAATCTGCTCTCCGGCTTTCAGTGATTTCAGAATCTGCTCAGACGCCGGCAGTGTTACAACACGCATGATGCTGTCCTGTGGGCATGGCACTCTATGCAGACAGTAACAGGAAGAGAAGCCATGTGGCACGGCAGCTGCAGTATTCTTGTCTCCATTACAGTTGTTTTCCCGCCGAATCCCTGAGGTCCAATCCCTGTGGCATTGAGTTTCTCAGTTATCTGCTTTTCAAGCTCTCTGAGTTCAGGGACAGTGTTTTCCACACCCATATCCCGAAGCAGCGCCTTCTTTGCAAGAATACCGCTTGTTTCCAGATTTCCTCCTATACCAATTCCCGCAATAACCGGCGGACAGGCTCTGGAGGCTCCGGCGCGTACGCAGCTTTCTGCCAGATCAATAATCCCTGTAAAACCGGCAAGAGGAGGAAGCATTACCGAACTTGATACATTCTCGCTGCCTGCTCCCTTGACAAGAATAGATATCTTCAAATCCGATCCGGACACATGCTCCAGATGAATAACAGCAGGGGTGTTGTTCATGGTGTTTACCCTGTCTCCAAGGGGCGGGAACACCTGAGAAGGACGCAGGTACGCCTCCAGGCAGGCGCGACTTATTCCCCCGTTCACGGCATCAGTCAGAGAACAGTCAGGAATACAGATGAGATTTCCCATCTCAACAAAAACAACAGCGGTTCCCGTATCCTGACAGACAGGCAACCCTGTTTCCGCCGCAATCCTGAGATTGCGGATTTCTATTTCCAGAGCTTCCCTGCCCGGGCCGGGGCTTTCCTCCGCAAGTATCTCCAGCAGCTTCTTTTCAACGCTGCTGTGCGGGCCGATACATGCTCCGGCATAAAGAGATGCCACCGCCCGGGAGACTTCCTCTCCCCTTATCAGTCTGATGTTTTCTTTCATGGGCGGTAATATGCTACTTTTTTAAGCTCAGATTCTTCACTGCCTCAAGAAGGTCAGCTGCGGCATAGGGTTTTTGAAGAACATCAGTTATTTCAGCCCCTGTGAAAGATTGGAGAAGGGTGTCTCTGCTGTAACCGGTGCAGAACAGAACCGGAATGGCATGATTAACTGAATGTATCTTTCTGAATGCTTCGCTACCGCTCATCACAGGCATGATGGCATCGAAGATCAGCATATCTATAACATCACGATTTTCCAGAAACAATTTTACTGCTTCTCCCCCGTCCCGAGCTTCAATAACGGAATGCCCTGCGGCTTCAAGAACAGTTTTTGCTATCTCTCTGACCATGTCCTCATCTTCCGCAAGCAGGATTGTAACTGGTAAAAGTGGTTTACCCTCAATTTCCCCGGATTCGGTCTCAGCCGTTTTTTCCAGACTTCCACGGTGCAGAGGAATGCATGCATCAAAGCGGGAACCCTCGCCAACGGTACTTTCAACCAGTATCACTCCATCATGTTTCGCAACTATTCCATAGCTGCTGGCAAGCCCGAGACCGGTCCCCTTACCCTGGGCCTTAGTGGTAAAGAAGGGCTCGAAGATATTATCCATTATCTCTTCAGGAATGCCCTCTCCAGTGTCACTGACTGAAATAACCGCGCACTCCACAGGTTCACCCCCTGCAAAACAGGAAACCATTGATGTGGAGGTTGTCACATTTATCAAACCGCCTCTGTCCTCGGGGATCGCATCCTTCGCATTTACAAGAAGGTTCATCAGAACCTGTTCAAGCTGAAAAGGATCACCGTTAATCTGTGCTCCAGGCGCTCCCGCTGTAAATTCCAGTTTCGCATTGGCACCAATTATCCTGTGCACCATTCGAACGAATTCACCGACCCGGTGATCTACATTGAATACTCTTCTGTTAAAACTCTCGTCTCTGCTGAAAGAAAGAAGCTGGCGGGTGAGAAACATTGCTTTCTTACCTGCCTGAAGAATCTGATTAAAGGATTTTTCAGCGGAGCTGACATCACTGGCACCAATTTCGGCAGAGCCCATCATCACCTGAAGCAGGTTGTTGAAGTCATGAGCTACTCCTCCGGCGAGCCTGCCTACGGCCTCCATCTTCTGCGACTGCCTGAGCTGGTCTTCCAGTTCATTTTCCCTGGTAATATCATCAACGACACCTGCCACCAGAATTGAATCAAGCAGGTCATCGTAGAGCAGCACCCTGACCATGCTCACAGTTCTGAGTCCGTTTCTGCCGCGAAGTTTGTATATCTTCGGTACTTTTCCTGAATCCGGATCTGCCAGCAACTCGTCATCGTCACTTTTAAGAATCTCCGCTGTTTTAGTGCCGAACAGATTCCAGTCCTTCTGTTCCACAGCCTCTGAAGCGGAAAACCCGAATATCTCTTCCATCTCCCTGTTCCAGATCCTGTAAGTCATACCTGATGAAGGATCCTTCGCGAAGAAGCCCACGGGCAGGTTCTCAACCAGCCCTGCGAGAAATTCCTTTCTCTGCACCAGCTGGTCTCTGAATTGAATGTTTTCCGTCACATCCATGTATGTGACCATCAGGCCGATAATCGTCCCAGTGGGAGACCTGAGAGGTACTCTGCTGATGTTAATTGTTTTCTCAGTTGCACCAGGCAGAGAAACCGTTTCCTGGCGATTGAAAACGGGCTTTCCGGTTATTATGACCTGCTGCTCAATCTGTCTGGCTCTTTCGGTGATCCATATATTTTCATCAAGAAGCTCTTCTGAATCCAGGCCATTATCGTTGAGGAAAACCCGGCTGGCTCCCTGATACTTCAGGTTCTCATCTTTCCAGTACAGGCCCGCAGGAATAGTGTCAAGCACATTTTTAAGCATGAGATTCAAACTCTTGAGCTGCTTCTCCGCCCGAACGGATATGGTAATATCCCGGATTACTCCCAGAATGGCTGATGCCCTGCCGCTTGAATATCCTTCGGCAGCAAAACCTCTGACGCTGACCCAGTTGGGTTCAGAACCGGAATCACAATTGAGCTTTGCATTTACAACTGAAACATGCTCAACTCCTGCCATGACCTGTTCAAGTGCTGTAGTGAGCCTTTCCGCGTCGGACGGGAAAACCAGCTTCATGGCTTCGTCAATACTTACAGTTTTAGGAATTTTTCTGCCTGACCACTTACTGATAAAATCTTCTCTGTCGAATGTAATATTCATTGAGTCTGTATCAAGAACGAAAGTAGTCATTTCTTCGGAGTAATGTGCCATATCAAGCTTTACTCCGGTAAGTCTGCTCTCTGTACACTCCCTTACGGTAAGAAGAAGGCTGCTTTCCGATATTTTCACAACCTCACCTTCATACCACCGGAGTCCGGAGTCTGTCTCAACAGAATACTGAAAGCTGTGGGGAGTCCCGGAGAATGCGGCCTTTTCGACAGCATTCTTGAAATCCTGATGAAAATCCCTGTGAATGAAATCGCACCAGTTTTTGCCGTCGTATTCGGAATCAGCGTGGTCGGGAAAGAATGATGGAATTGAATGTACAGCCAGAATGACACCGGATCGGTCAATTGACAGCGTTAACAGGGGCAAAGCGCCAAGCGCTTCTGCGTTCAACTTTAATTTCCTCAAAGCAGCATAACTGACACCGGGAAATACTCTTTTTGCACAGACGACAATCATCACAAGCAAAAAAACAACTCCCAGCAGCAGGAGCAGGAAAGATGGCATTCAACCTCCTGTTCTATTCCCTGACATGCTCCAGACCTACCGAAATCAGTATTCGAACATGATCATCCGCAAGACCATAGTATACATGCCTTCCCTGTTTTCTGCGATAGACAAGACCTCCGGTTCTCAGTCTGCGAAGCTGGTGTGAAACCGCCGACACCGAAACATCAAGCTGTTCACAAATAGTGCACACACACTGTTCTCCCTCAAGAAGGTACAGAAGAATTCTCAGCCGTGTAGGGTCTGAAGCATGGCTGAACAGATCCGCAAGCTGATCCACCTCATTATCTGTCACATGATCCACAAGAACACCGGGTTCCACTTCTCTCACCTTCCTTCCTCAACTCCCCCGGATGGCCTGCTTCAGCAAGTGCTTCAAGTATTCTTTCACTTGAATAATCCGAGCCGGGAACCACAACAGCAGTACCATCCGCCAGAGAAACTGCAACAGTTCTGACTCCGGAAAGCTTCCGCAGAGACTCAGTCACAGTTCTCACGCAGTTCGGGCAGGTCATCGCGGATACACTGTAAGTAATACTATCTGTGCTGACAAGGTCAGCCGTGCCCGTTGAGCGAAACCTCTGCAGAATTTCTCTAACAGCATAGTAAGCAATTCCCAGAAAGAAAAGACCTGCGGCAATAATGCTCAGAAGACCCAGAATACCCGATCCTTCATGATGGTGCAGCAAAGAACCTGCAGGAATATCAAGCCCGTTCAGCAGCAGTCCTGCCAGCAGACTCACACCAATTACTGTGAGTATGTAACTCCAGAATGAAAGTTTTCCAAGACTCTTCCTTACCGCACCCATTGTTGCTGCATTAGTGGCTGGACCGGCCATAAGAAAAACCAGAGCACTCCCCACCGGAAAACCTGCATAGACCAGAGCGGCAGCAATGGGAACTGATGACACAGAGCAGACATAGAGAGGTATCCCGATAGCAAGTGCGGCAAGCATCCCGAGAGGCCCTGCAAGAACCGGGTACTCTGCAAGCTTTCCCGGTTCAATAAAAACTGTAACAAGGGCTGATATGGCCACACCGATGAATAACCAGAGATAGATATCCCGAAAGAGAGTTCCGAAAACATATCTCCAGATTTTTCCGGGAATAGATCCCTTTTCAATGGAAGAGAAAGAACCCGGCGCTGAACTGTGCCCGTTCCCTTTATCAAGAACATCAACAACTGTGCCACTGACAACACCGGCGATAAACGCGGCAATTACCTTTGCCAGAGCTACGGGCCACCCAAGAAGTGCCCAGGTGGCAGCAATGGAATCAACGCCTGTCTGCGGAGTGCTTGCAAGAAAACTTACAGCAGCCCCCTTGCTGGCTCCATCCTTCCTGAGAGCCAGGGCAGCTGGAAGAACACCGCAGGAACACAGCGGAAGCGGAACTCCAATCAAGCTGGCTTTTACAGAACTGTGCAATCCGGGTTTACCCATGTGCCTGAAAATCCTGTCCCGCTTTACAAATACATGAAGAACTCCGGCTATGAGAAGACCGAGAAAAAGAGAAGGAGCAAGTGCGATACCGGTATCCCACATTGCCTGAATGAATTCTTTGAGAAACTGCATGTCATGCCTCTTTTCGAGAATAAGTTCTTATACTTGAACAAGTGTTCAATTATAGAATAGTTCCCGTCAAAACGCAAATTCCAATCTGCCGGTATTGTTTCTGCATAATTTTCAAAAGCATGTAAATCACGGGTCCGCTAGTGATTATGTGCAACAAGACGAGCTTTCTGCTGCAAAAGTCCTTTGTCCGGATGAAGTTCTTCGAGAAACCGATCTACAGGCATACACATAATATTATCGATAAGCATTGGTGAAGTACCTCTGTAAAGCATAAGTGGTCTGCACTCGGGATAATCATCTCTGAATGATTTTAACGGTTTCAAGTCACCGCTTCTGACTTCCCGAGTGTTTTTTACTTCAATTGCCCAGAAGCATCCGGTTCCGTACAGAATAAAGTCTACTTCCGTGCCTGACCTGGTTCTCCAGTAATACAGTTTCGTGTCCTGTCCGCTGTAGTCTGACCATGCTCTAAGATGCTGAAATACCAGACCCTCAAGGGCAGCGCCGTTGATTTCCTCGGGTCTGTCCAACGGACCCCTGGGTCTGAGGTTTCTGAATACTCCTGTATCGAAATAAAAGAATTTTGGATGTGTTGTTACAGCGCGTTTTGCTCTTCTCTGGAAGACTGGAACCCTCGAAGCCAGGAGTAAATCCTCCAGAATTGAGATATAGCCTTCAACGGATTTTCTCTGAACACTGCATTCCCTTGCGACATTACTGATGTTGAGAACCTGCCCGTGGGAAAAACTCACAGCTTCAAGGAACCTGGAAAAGCTGCTGAGGTTTCTCACAAGGCTTTCCATCATAACCTCTTCCCGAAGATAGACTCCCACATAACTTTTCAGTACATCCGAAGGAGCGGAGGAGTCCCAGACAACAGGAAGCATTCCCTGTTCAAGGGCAGTCTCAACTAAAAAGTTTTCCCCCAGCTCGCCTGCCATGAAAGGATGCATTGTTCGAAGAAGAGCCCGCCCGGCGAGCATATCCACCCCGGTTTGCTTGAGCTTTCGCGAACTGGAACCGGTAAGTATGAATTTGTACCCGCGTTTAAGCTCCATTATGGAATGAACAACCGACAGCAGTTCAGGTGCTTTTTGAACCTCATCGATTATTATCGTGGCTCCATCAGGTTGACCCAGTGTGTATTCCTTCAGCCTTTCCGGCTTTGCTGTATAAGCCCTGAAAACATCTGGAGCGAGCAGATCAAGCCTTGCAGCATTATTGTATTTCTGAAGACACCAGGTTGATTTTCCGGTACCCCGCGGGCCAAAGAGAAAGAAGCTTTCATCGGGAGGATGTTTGAGAAATCGAGGTGCTAATTCCATTTTGCCCCTTAATTCGGAATTTGTAATGCCATTTTTCGATTGAATTATAATGCTTGTCTACCAGGAATGCAAGTATTGGCAGTAGAAACCGGTGTGATTGCGCTTCAGTCGACAAAGATCCTATCTGTCGCTTTCACCCGAACTGTCTGTTGATTTCAATCTTTCTCTGGTTTTTATGTAGAATGCTTCAAGAATCTGAATAAACTCATCTTCTTCAGGGGATTCTCTAACTGCCAGATAATCATCAATTATTCTGTCTCCTCTTCTGTAGTCTTTCATCCGGGAGGAGATTGTGGCATTTTTCGCATATCGCAGTAAATCAAACAGCTCACCGGTTTCACTGGAGTTCAAGGAGTCTGTGAGGAATATCTTCCAGAGTTCCATGCTTCTCAGGCATTTTCTGTAAGCCTCAATACCCGCCAGTCTGTCTCCTTCAGTTACGAAGTTCTTCCCTGTTCCGGGAATGGAATCACATGAATGCTGTTCCAGCCTTTCCTTCGCGTCCCTGACCAGTTCCAGAACTTCTTCCGAAAACACGGAAGTGTCCACATCTGTATGAACAGCCATTAATCGGTTCCTGTACTTCCAGGCATTCCTGAGAACTGAATACAGATTCTCGTGAAGCATCCAGCCGGGAATAAGTCTGCACCATCCGTCAGGCACATTCTGCGGGCGTTTGTGGGGAAGTGTGATAAGAGAAAATGGAAAATCCACACGCTGAGGAAGAGTTGTAAGACCTGTTGCGATTATGGAGAAGGGACTCCGGCTGAAATCCGCCGGGAACTTAACAGATGTACTGAGACCGAAGAATTGACCTGTCCCGGGCTTGATCTCCTGATCGGGAAGTCTTGAGGTATGGTTACTGCCGATGTTTGCGCCGTAGCCGATGTTGCCCCGTCCCCCCGGCCACATTGCCGCAATAAGCAGAGACTGATGATGAATTCCCGTAAGAGGGCCGACAACACAGGCTGTTACCTCTCCCTCGCCAAGAACACTGTCAGCGCCCAGGAATGAGTCTGCCAACTTGCCGTGCCTTTCCACAACTGCGCATTCGCCGACAATCGAATTCTCTATTATTGCATAAGAGTCAGCAGAGGCATTCCATTGAAGTACGCTGTTCCTTACAAGGGCTCCATCCCGCGCAGAGGCTCCGGCCATAAGTATTGATCCTCTTATTGCGCCCGCGTTGCTTATTTGAACCCTCTCCAGTATCAGGCTGTTCCGGATGAGGGAGCAGTTGGCAACAACAGCATCCCTGCCGATAACACCTTTCAATCTGTCCCGGATCTCATTTCTGAGGAGAATACACTCTTCCACTGTTTCTCTGCCGGCCGCAGACCCCAGAAAGGCAACATCATTGTGATCGAAGTGAGGAATAACGGGAACCCGTCTCTCGCCGGTTTCAACACCGGCATTGATGAAAGCACCCATGACACCCGGTGCGGAGTTCCACTCAATGCTGCCGCAGTATTCAACTTCCGATCCCGGAAGAAGAGTCATTGCTTTGATCTTCCGGTTGGATCTGACAGTTAACGGCCCTTCAATTCTACAGTTTTCAAAAGTCGTGGCAGAAAGGATTCCTGCCGGAAGATGGATATGAACTTCGCCCTGAAAACAGCAGTTCTCCACAAGGCTGAGATCAGACTCCGGAGTGAATTTCAGAAGGCCCCAGCTGTCAGAGCTGCATCCCTGTACTTTGAGCTTTGTTATCTGACCATCGCTCGCGGGCATGGCCCGCTGCCAGTTCAGACCGGCTTCGTCATAAACAAGTTCCTCAGCGAACTCTGCAACTCTTTTAAGATTAATCAACTCTCTTCCACCTTTCACCGTGCAAATCTTCTTAAAAGGTCGATGAGATAATCAAGAAAACTCGCAACAGAAGAAACACTCACGGATTCCCCCGGAATGTGAACATCGCTGATGTCGGGCCCCAGACTTATCATGTCCAGATTGCCCACGCGCTCACCGATTATTCCGCATTCAAGCCCTGCGTGGATTGCCTCGACCACAGGTTCGGATCCAAAACACTCACGAAATGAATCCTGCGCGATTTTAAGAAGCTGCGATGACTTATCCGGTGCCCATCCGGGATAGCCGTTTCCCATTGATACCTTTGCGCCGGCCAGCCGCCCGGTTGCCGCAATACTCTCACAGTGGGCATCCTTTGCCGGTTCTACAGCACTCCTGACACTGAGAAGCACCGTGAGTACATTCTCCTGCCATTCTGCTATAGCAAGGTTGCAGGAAGTTTCCACAAGTCCCTTAACCACACCGCTCATCTTCCTGACACCATGCGGAAGGGCGAGAAGAAGACTAATCATTTTCGTTGAGGAATCCTCGGAAAGACAATGATTTACCTTCACTTCCTCACATTTTACGGTTATTGCTTCCTCAATACCGGCGTACTCTTCAAGAAAATCCTTCACGATTATTGAACAAAGAGCTTCTGCGCCTGCAGGATCCTCTACAGCTATGAGTGCTTCCGCATTTCTTGGAATTGCGTTGTGCTTGGTTCCACCTGAGATACTGATAAGTCTTCCATCAAGAAGATCCTCAAGTTGTCGACACACCCGGGCTGCAAGCTGAATCGCATTTGCATTACCCGAATCAATCTCCATGCCGGAATGCCCGCCATTAAGATTATCCACTGTGATTTTGACAGCCGATCCTGAATACTCCTGTGATTCTCCGATCAGAGTAATGCAGACGTCTCTTCCGCCCGCGCAGCCAATGCAGATGTTTCCAAGGTCTTCCGAATCGAGATTGATAAGATTTCCGGCAGTTATCCATTCAGGAGGGAACTGCAATGCTCCAACCAGACCTCGCTCCTCATCAACTGTGAAGAGGCACTCAAGAGCCGGTAATCCCGGGTAATTTCCGTCAAGGAGTTCAAGCATCAACGCCACGCCTATGCCGTTATCGGCACCGAGAGTGGTCTGTTCAGCAATAAGCCTGTCTCCTTCAAGAACAGCCTCAATGGGGTCAACAAGGAAATCGTGACTGCTTCCGGCAACCTTTTCCCCCACCATGTCCATATGCGCCTGAAGCATCACCGGATTGCCCGCTCCGGGTTTTCTAATCAGCACATTCCCCGGGTCGTCACTGTCAAATTGAAGCCCTCTCGCCTCGGCGAAAGATTTCAAGTACCCCGATATCCGCTCTTCGTCGCCGCTTGTGTGGGGAATGACGCAGAGCTCCTTGAAAAATCTCCAAACCGGCTTTCTGCACAGCTCTTCCGGGAACATGATTACTCCTGTCTGAAAGTCTTCAAAAAATGATCGAATACTACCTCTCCGGTGTGAAAGCCGGGACCGGAAACCAGAACTTCTTCCAGGTTGATGTTGTTCTTTTTAAAAAGATCAGCGTCTTTTGCAAAACAATCATTTCCCCTGACACGGTCAAACTCAGGATGGAACTGAGTACCGAACAGTTTCATGTCTCTGTTCAGAAAAGCCTGAATCTCCGTGTGGCTGTTTGTAGCTGTTATTACGGAGCCTGCGGGAGTCCTGATTACGCAATCACAGTGCGACTGCCATACCGCCAGCTTTCCTGAAAGACCGTCAATCGGCCACTCCGGAAGGAAATCAACATCCCTCCATCCGATTTCAATATTACTGCACTTTGCTACGGCGTCAAACCCCACTGCTGCCCTTGCGAGAAGCTGATGACCGTAGCAGATACCCATTTGAGGAACTCCGACTTCAGCGGATCGTCGCACAAAAGCCATCGCATCCTCTACAAAGGAAGTTTCATCAAGAATGGAAAGGGAAGAGCCGGAATGGATCACTGCCCTGAAGCTCGTCGGCGAGATTGATGGAAACGGTTCGTCTTCAGCAATTCTGACTGTAACAGACGGGACTTCAAGCCAGGAGCTGATAAGCTCCCCGGACAGTCCGTCCACGGAATAATCAAAAACAGCAACCGGTTTCCCCATGACGAGATCCCTTCTGCGAAGCGACGGAAAACAACAACTCAAAACAGTACAATAATTCACCCGTCCCGCCATTTGCAACCTTGGGTCGGTTGAAGTATCATTTTCTCTTCAAGAGGAGAGTATTCTGAAAAAATTAATTGCGAGAAAAAATGGTTTTCCTTTCTTTCGTCCTGTTCATCCCGGGCGAAAGCTGACGGTCAGGATGGATACCACGAACCACTGCAACCTCAGGTGTTCCATGTGTCCCATGAGACTCTCAGACAATGATTCTTCCAGACAGTGGAAACACATGAGTGCAGAGGTATTTCAGAAAATCAGAACCGAGGTTTTCCCTCTCGCGAGAACGGTGGGAATCTCATGCGGAGCTGAACCACTCGCGAATCCCGGCTTCGGCAATCATCTCCGGTCTCTTTATAAAAGCGGTGTTCCCTACAGACAGATGGTAACAAACGGGACGCTGCTGACCCTCGAACTGATACAGATAATCCTGCGATATCCGCCAACCAGCCTCTTCATTTCAATTGATGGAGCAGACAGTAAAACCCACGGATTCATAAGAGACGGCGCTGACCTTGATAAAATTCTGGCAATGACACGCGAACTCGTTGCCCGCAGAGGAAAAAAGATTTTCCCCATGATAGGTTTCAGCACAACTCTGCAGCGGGATAATCTTCACCAGCTCGCTGACATAGTCCGCCTCGCTCACAGTGCAGGGGCAGTTTCCGCCGGGGTTGTGCCTCTGGTTCCCTACGAGGGGCTGAACACCCTTGACCGGGTTGTTGACACCGGATCAGAGGAAGCGAAAGATGAAATCTCAAAAGCCCGGTCAACTGCATCCGAACTGGGGATTGAATTCCACCTGTCCAGCGAGATATCCGACAGAACATCGGCACACCCATGTCCCTATTTACTGAACACCGTGTTCATCGATCCGGACGGATCAATCTTTCCATGCCCGTACTGGAATACCAGACATCCTGTCGGTAATATTCTTGAAGGGTTCAGCAAAATATGGAACGGCAGCGCCTACCGGAGGCTGCGAAGCGGACACTTTGTAACACCGGACAACTGCCTGCAATGCCCGGAAGTAACCTCAAGGACTGTTGAAGTATTAAAGGAAAAGCAGTAATCAGGGAAAGGCTGTGATCCCCATGAAACTGGTAACTTTCCAGTTGCCGTTCTCGTATATCATAACCGCCTGCTGAGGTATTTCCACCCCTGCCGCAGTTCTGAAAATCATATCAACCACGGCATCTCTGCTGTCTACCGTAACTGAGCTGATTTCCAGTTCATAAAGCGCGTATCTGGCTGCTATCATTGGAAGAGAAAGGGTCGCGGAAAGATAATCCTCTGTCTCCCAATCTTCTGCGGCCTCCTGTTCGATGGAGTAGCCAACGCCATTCAGCCGTCGCAGTGCTGCTTCCGGATCCCTGTCAAGATTCTGCTTGATGGAAACCAGCATTACTTCAACCTGATCCATGGCCTGACTGGAAAACATTTCGGAAGATACCGATCCATCCCCTGCCTGAAGCGCGGACATGAAATCGCTGACAGTTAAGCGGATCAGAGAGTCAGATTCGGAGTCCCCCCCGTAAGCAAAACCAGCCAGCACCAACCCCAGCACCGCAAGAACCAACCGCCTCATATTACCCCTCTTCCCTGAACGCACCCACCAGTACAGATAATAGGCAGAGAACGGAGCTGAGACAAGGGGGAAGAGTTACAGCTCTTCTCCCCAGATAATAAGAGTATTCTTCAGACCTTCAAGAGCAATCAGCAACCCTTCCTCTGCTACCCATTCCCGTCTGGAATGAAACAGCTCTCCGCCTGTGGGAAGGTTAGCTGTCGGGATCCCCATAAAACTCAGTCGGGATCCGTCTGTGCCACCTCTGATGGAGCCTTCCCGGACTTCAATTCCGCACCGTCTCAAGCCCTCCAGAGCGTAATCAACAGCCCGTCTGTCCTTTTTCAGAATCTCGCCCGGGTTGCTGTACTGCTCCTTCATGGTCAACTCAATCTGTGAACCGGGAAACAGTGAAGAAAGACAGTCTCTTATAGCTTCCATTCTTCTTCGTCTTTCCACCATTCCTTCCGTGGTAAAGTCCCGAAGAATGACTTTCACTTCTGCCGAACCGGTTGTTCCCCTTACAAAAAGAGGATAGTCATAGCCCTCCCGACCGGTACTGTTCTCGGGCATTTCTTCTGACCGCATAAGGGTAATCAGCTCACCCGCGATGCGTACCGCGTTAATCATGCTGCCGGCAGCGCTTCCCGGATGGACTTCCCTGCCTGTGATTTTCCAGTTTGCGGACCAGGCATTGAAGGTCTCTGATGAAACCTCTGTCACCTCGCCACCATCAACCGTGTATGCGAAGTCCGCTCCAAAACGGTCCACATCAAAGTTATCAACACCTCTGCCCACCTCCTCATCAGGGGTAAACGCAACCACGATTTCGGGCCGAGGTATATCAGGATTGGCAATAAGCCATTTGCAGGTCTCCATGATGATTGCGACACCGGCCTTGTCATCCGCGCCGAGAAGGGTGGTGCCGTCGCTGGTAATAATGGTGCCGCCCCTGTACCTGAGCATGTCCGAGCATTCAGCGGAATCTATTTCCACTCCGTCTTTTAAGTGAATTGGAAGACCATCCCAATTCCTGTGCAGTTGAGGTTTCACTCCCTCTCCGGGAGATTCAGGAGAGGTATCCACATGAGCAATAAGACCAATGACATCCCCTGAATTTCCACCAGGAACCCGGGCGTAAAGAACTCCCTTCCCTGATAGAAACACATTCATCAGACCAAGCTCTACAAGCTCTTTTTCCAGGATTCTCAGAAGATCGAACTGCCTTGAACTGCTTGGACTTGTTGAACTGTCCGGGTCGGATGCAGTTGAAACACCTGCATACCTGATAAATCTTTCCGCCACAGGATTCATTGAAACTCCTTTCAAGAGACTTCGTTCAGATAGTATAATTGGCTGACGAAGAATCAACCATTAAGGAGAGTTTTTCAGCATGAGTGTGTTCCTCTCCGAAACGGACATTGCAAAATTTCTGGGACAAAGTCTTCCGGATACAAGAAGAGCAATAAAGTCCAGCAAGCTTAAGAGTATCAGCCGGCAGGGGCACAAGGTCTTTCCCAGGGACGATGTTCTGAACTGGCTGGCGGAGAATTTTACTTCACTGACATCAGAAAGACTCATGCGTGCAGACCACTCTTCGGCGGACAGCGCAGGTCTTGATCCCTTTTCCTGCGGAATTACTCAGCTTCTATCTGAAAGTGAAGTCAGCTTCCCGGACAATGCTTCCACAAGGTCAAGTGTTCTGAGGTTTGTTTCCGGCAAGGCCGTGGAACGAGGCGCTGTCTACGATGCTGCGGAACTCCGGGAACAGCTTGAGCAGAGAGAAACGGTAGTCTCCACTGCCCTGAAATGCGGAGCTGCCCTGATTCATCCCCTGGACATCAGACAGTTGTATGTGGAAAAGGAACTGCTTGCCCTGATCATTCCGCCTCATCCTATTCCATTCGGGGAATCCAGCGGAAGACTCACATCACTGTTTTTTCTCCTTCTCTTCCCTGATCCACACAGGCATGTTCATATTCTTGCCAGATTAAACAGATTGCTTAGAAGTAATGATTTCATTGAGAATATTCTCTGTGCGGTGTCACATGAGGAGGCTCTCGACATGGTGTATCGTCGTGAACTGGATGTGATCAGTTCCGGCGGAAAGATCTGAACAGGAGGAACCGTGAGTTCGTTCAAAGGCCGGAACATAATCTCCCTGCGGGACATGACCATTGATGATCTATGGACAATTGTCACCACAGCGGGAGAAGTTAAGGAGGGTAAGCACCGGGGCTGCCTTCAAGGCAAGACAATCGCGTCTCTCTTCTTCGAGCCCTCCACAAGGACAAGACTTTCCTTTGACTCGGCAGTAATCAAGAGCGGAGGAAGTGTTTTCGGATTTGCTGACCCCGGTTCATCCTCCCAGAAAAAGGGAGAGTCCTTCTCGGATTCCATAAGGACTATTACCGGATACTGCGATGCCATGGTTATTCGTCACCCTGTTGAAGGTGCCGCGAGGCTGGCCAGTGAAGTTGCCACAGTTCCAGTGATAAACGCAGGCGACGGAGCGAACCAGCACCCGACCCAGACATTCCTTGACCTGTTCACCATCCACGAGGAATTCGGTCGTCTCAAGAACCTCAAGATCGGCATAATGGGTGATCTGAAATACGGAAGAACTGTCCATTCTCTTACCCACGCCATGGCCCTGTTCGGCGCGGAAATGGTTTTCATATCACCTCCATCTCTGAAAATGCCTTCAGCTATCCTGTCAGGTTTGTCGGAAAAGGGAATTTCCTTCCACACTGCCGATACTCCGGAAGACGCTGCGGACATGAATCTTGACATTCTGTATGTAACCAGGATTCAAAAGGAAAGATTTGGAGATCCGCAGGAATACAAAAATGTAGCACACGGCTACAGAATCGATAAGAATACAATCATTGCTCTGGGAGAACAGGTTCGAATAATGCATCCGCTGCCCAGAGTGGATGAAATAGCCGAGGAGGTTGATACTACTCCAAACGCAATTTACTTCACGCAGGCACACAACGGGATACCCACAAGACAGGCACTTCTGGGTCTTGTTACAGGAGGTATCAGCTGATGGAAAGAGCATACAAAGTATACGCGATCACCAACGGAACCGTTATTGATCACATCCCAACACCTCTGGCTCTGAGAGTAGTTGAAATCCTTGGTCTGGGCAATGAAGGCATATTCACTATCGGTGTAGGCTTTCAATCGAAGAGACTGCCCGGAGGAAAAGACATTCTCAAGATCGAGAACAGGATTCTTCTGGAAAGTGAGACTGACACAATTGCCCTGATTGCCCCTGACGCAACCATTAACATTATTAAGAACGGCAAGGTCAGTGAGAAAAGAATAATATCAGTTCCAGATCACATTTACGGAGTCATGCAGTGCCCTAACCCCAATTGTGCCACAAACAAACTGGGAGCACACAGACATTTCAAACTGGAAGACAAACAGGAAATGACTTATCGCTGCGAGTACTGTGAAAGAGTCACGGAAATCATTCCTGAAAACCTGACAGCTCCGGAATAGAAAACAGTAAATAAAAACTCCCGGCACCTGAGAATCAGGCCCGGGAGTTTTTTTACATCGTGCTATCTGATAACCACTATCCTCTGTGCGGCAGTTCCCTGCGCGGTCTGCATAACAACAGCATAGGAACCCGCGGGAAGACCGGTAACCATTCCGGTGTACTGACCCGCAGCCAGTTCACCCTGGTTGATTACAGACACAGTTCTTCCTGTAACATCGTAAACAGCTATGCTCACAAAACCGGACTGATCAACATTGTAACCTATGGAGAACGCGCCGGAAACTGGATTGCCCGATGTAAGCCATACCTTTCTTCCATCAAGCGGGGCGCTGCCCTCATCTTCTATGCTGACCGGATTCCAGAGAACTGTAATGTCCTTCAGTGAGGGTGTTACATTAGGATTACTTGTGTAAAGTTCAGCCTGGTACTGAAGATATTGACCGCCCTGAGAAACAACTGAACCAAGGGTGGACGCAGAAGTAAGCCAGACACTCCATGATCCCATATTTCCGGAATCATAGGAGGTCTTCAATCTTACACGAACACCGGTTCCAGTGGGTGTAGTTGCTGACCAGTAGAGATATTCCCAGACAGCGGCGTCGGGATCAGGAGGTTCAATATCAAGAATTGAGCTTGTTACAGCACTGGGAGTGGTAAAACCGCTAACCCGCCACCAGCTGACTTTATCACCGCTGAATGCGCAACCGAGTACATCGGGAACCTCATCTCCGTCCACATCACCCACCGAAACACCCATCGCGCCGTTAAAGTAAGAGGAGACCGAGAATGTTTCCCAAGGCTCTCCCAGATACTCTCTGTTCTTGCACCACACGATTTGGTCTTCTCCATAACTTGCGGCAATGACCTCGGGATATCCGTCGCCATCCATGTCACTGGCAACTATGTCATATATGTTCTGCGCACCTGCTCCTGTCATGTCATGAGGGATCCAGGCACTCTGCGTATCAAGGAAATCGTACCAGTGCAGATTGCCGTCTCCGTACGATGAAGCAACTGCAAAGTCATCGTTCCCGTCATTGTTATAGTCGGCTGCGGCGACGGAAACAGGATGGTAGAATGAAGTTTCGATTGTGTACTTGTTCCAGGAATAACCGTATGGTGGCTGGGAAATGTAAGCGACAATATCGTTCTCACTATAACTGGCAGCTACCACATCTGTATGACCGTCGTTATTGAAATCACCCACATCACAGGTATAAGCCCCCATCAAAGCACCATCAATATAGTTCTGATTCCATGATGAGGGAGTTCCATTGTTGCACCACCAGCAGACATCACCGGACAAACTGGACACTCCAACGATATCAGGAAGCCCGTCTTCATTGATGTCGTCAGCTCTTATCTGCCTGGCATCAAAATTAGTGGCAATCTCTGTCCCCAGACTCCAGCCCGCCGGGAAATACCGGAAAAGAACTATCTTGTTTTCTGAGTCACTGGAAGCTGCTATATCGCGGTATCCATTACCGTCAAAGTCGGCTACTGCGATAAATCTTGGTGTTCCAACATTTCCAATAACATGCTTCACCCAGGAAGTACCCTGTCCGTTTATATTTTCGCTCCAGAATACCTCTCCCGAGTTGTATGCACAACATGCAGCATCTAAATCTCCATCTGCATCCATGTCCAGAGCAACCACATAGGCAGGCCCGTCTGCTGTTGTTATCTGATTCTCATCCCGGTTAACTATGAGTTTCAACTGACCGGGTGTTGTATCCCAGTCCATATCCCCGGATATGTAAAATTTGTCCTGCCAGTCAGTAACCGGTCCGAAAACACCAGGCCCACCGACCCAGTCAGTTTGTGTCTCACTCTCTGCAAAAATCGGAAAACAGAAACCAACAGCCAGCAATAAGCACAAATACCTCATATAAATCCCCCAATGCTATTGAGCGCGCGAATACTTTCCGTAGTATGGTATCAAAGTAACAGCAGGTCAATACCCGATTTGGGGTTATATCTGCCCGGGAGACTTTATCTTCAAGTATCTGTCCCGTTCGCTGAACACGCAACCGCAATATGGCTGACGGTACATACCTGCGTCACGGGAAAGCTGAATTGATCGTTTGTAGCTGCTCCTGAAATCTCTATACAGGAACTGAACACTCAGTGGAGCGGCAGCAGCTTCTCCTGCTCTTTTCAGAAACTCATGGTTCTGGTAGGGACTTACAGACAGAGTGGATGTGAACAGCCCCGTACACATTTCTGATGCAAGCTCGGCAGTTTTTTTCATTCTGTCTGCAAAGCATGAGAAACACCTGTTATCACTGCCCAGCAGCATTCTGATGTTATTTTCAAGCGGATATTCTTCGTTGTAAATCACCGGCAGATCCACTGAAGGTGCCCATTCCTTCAAGGCATCGAGTCTGCGTTTGAATTCTTTCCATGGATGAATGGACGGATTGTAAAAGTAGCCGGTAACATCATATCCTGAATTCCTCAGTTTCTCCAGTACAGCGGTGGCACAGGGCGCACAGCAGATGTGAAGCAGAATCTTCACAATGGAAGCTCTTCCTGGCCTGCCCGGTTAAATCCCAGATGCCTGTACGCATGAGCCGTGGCAACCCGTCCCCTGCTGGTGCGGTTAAGAAATCCTCTTGCCAGAAGAAACGGTTCAACCACATCAATAAGAGTGTCTCTCTCCTCATTCAGTGTTGCCGCAATGGCAGATACGCCAACCGGTCCTCCACCGTACTGTCTTACTATTACCGTGAGATAGTTCCTGTCCAGCCTGTCCAGCCCGGCTTCATCAACCCCATTTATGTCCATTGCTTCAATGGCTGTAATCTCGTCTATAGCCTCGCGCCTCATCACCTGAGCGTAATCTCTGGTTCTCTTAAGGAGTCTGTTTGCTATTCTGGGGGTACCTCGTGAGCGAAATGCTATGGATTCCGAACCCTCACCGGTAATTACTGTTGAAAGTATCCCTGCGGAACGAGTGATAATGGTACGCAGATCTTTCACATCGTAAAACTCAAGATGAAGAGAAAAGCCGAACCTGTCCCGGAGAGGACCTGTTATGAGACCGGCACGGGTAGTTGCCCCCACAATGGTAAAGTGATTCA
>JAUVIS010000164.1 GCA_030592635.1 Candidatus Fermentibacteraceae bacterium
CAAGGCAAATATTGCAGAAGTCGAGGAATATTTCAATAGGAGTGTTTTCGAAAATAGCGTCCCGGGTTTTTTTCTCAACACCTGTTTCTGGACATGTTTACAGGCCAGTTTGCACGGGGAGGGGGGGTTGACAAAAGTTAGAGAGGGCTAATATTACAGGTAAAAGGAGAAGAAAAATGTCAGAAAAACTTTCAGCAAGTCTTGAAGATTATCTCGAGGCAATTGCTTCGATTGCAGGAAGTTCAGGCGAGACACACGCCGCAGACATTGCTGACTCCCTGGGCGTAAGTCGTCCCTCAGTTACAGTTGCCCTCAGAGCACTGGCATCCCGCGGAATGATTAACTACAGACCTTACTCTACAGTTTCCCTGACTGAGGATGGAAGGATACGCGCTGCGTCAGTTCTCAGAAAGCACAGGATTGTCAGCAGGTTTTTCAGTGAAATACTGGGAGCAGACGAGGAACTGGCTGATTCCGCGGCATGCAGGGTAGAGCACGCTATAGGCGAAGAAATAACAGACAGGCTCGTAGAGTTCCTGGCATTTATTGATAACTGTCCAATGGCCGCCAGAGGCGGTTTTCAATACGAAAGTGAAAACAGGAAAGAATTCAGAGAGAAGGCGGCGGATTATGGAAAGAAATGATTCGGAGATCATTCAACTGCTTTATGCGCCAAAGGATATTCCCATGGAGATAGTGACCCTTGACGGTGGAAGAAACATGCTCCAGAAGCTTACCGCAATGGGTCTTACACATCATGCAGTGGTAAGAGTGATGCGTGGCGGGGGCAGTGGTCCCATGGTTATTGAGGTTCGGGGTTCAAGAGTAGGACTTGGTCAGGGAATTAGCAGTAGAATCATGGTGCGACCTTTTTTTTCAGAAGAAGTTAGAACAGCCTAATTATGGCACAGCATACTCTTACGGTGGCTCTTGCCGGGAATCCGAATTCCGGAAAGACTTCTGTTTTCAATAAACTTACAGGAGCAAGGCAGTCTGTCGGGAATTATCCCGGCATAACCGTTGACCGGAAAGAAGGTCACTTTCACTGGAAGGGCAGAGAAGTAAGAGTTATTGATCTTCCGGGGACATACAGTCTCACTGCGGCTTCCCCTGAGGAGCTGATTGCCAGAAATGTGATTCTTGAGGAAAAACCTGATCTGGTCATTAATGTCATCGACGCCTCAAACCTTGAGCGGAACCTCTACCTCACCATGCAGCTTATGGAGCTGGGCGTTAACATGATTCTGGCTATGAACATGTGGGATGTGACTGAAAGAAGACGCCTGAAGACCGATCTTGTGGAACTGGAATCTATTCTCGGCCTTCCCACAGTAAAAACTGTTGGCAGCAGGGGCAGAGGAATTACCGATTTAAAGGATGCAATTGTTGAGCACAAAGGAGTTCATACTTCAAGCCCCTGGGTAAAAGGTGCTCCATCGCCTGTAAAAAAGGCTGTGAATGTATTAAGTGCTGAACTCGCCTGTGTTAATAAACAGCACTGTGAGTGGAAGGCAATCAAACTTCTTGAGGGTGATTCCGAGGTGGAAAGCCAGGAGGATGAATCCATAAAAGAATTTGCGAACCGGCTGGCATCCCACCTGGAAACAACCAGAGGTATTTCCAGCGGAATGCTTATTGCCAGAGCCCGCTACAAATTCATTGAAGAGTTGATTAAACAGGTTGTGGCTAGACCGGTCAGCACAAGTATATCCCGCAGTGACAGAATCGATGCGATAGTAACAAACAAGTACGCGGGAATCCCTATTTTTCTTGTAATGATGTATCTGGTATTTTCATTCACATTCACACTGGGTGAGCCTCTCATGGGCTATATGGAGCAGCTTTTTGAGTTTGTCGGGAATACAGTTTCCGGTTTCTGGCCCGCAGGTTCCGACAGCATGCTCCGAGCTCTGATTGTAGAGGGTGTAATAGGTGGAGTCGGCGGAGTTCTCATATTTCTTCCGAATATATTCCTGCTGTTCCTTGCGATCGCTCTTCTGGAGGACAGCGGGTACATGGCAAGAGTTGCTTTCATTATGGATGCCCTCATGAAGAAACTCGGTCTTCACGGCAAGAGTTTTGTACCGCTTCTTGTGGGGTTCGGATGCACTATTCCCGCTATCCTTGCCACAAGAACACTTGAGAACCGCAATGACAGGTTCACAACACTCATGGTGGCTCCTCTCATGAGCTGCGGAGCCAGGTTCCCCATCTACATGATGATTATTCCGGCCTTTTTCCCTGATGCCTGGAGAGCTCCTCTTGTCTGGATGATCTATTTTACAGGCATCGTACTCTCAATTGCCGTAGCCAGATTTCTGAGAAAAAGGGTATTCAAGGGTGAGGAAACCCCCTTTGTAATGGAACTCCCGTCCTACCATCTGCCCACACCTGTCTCAATTCTCAGACACACCTGGGACAGGGCGGGGGAGTATGTAAAAAAGGCCGGAACTGTTATTCTGGCCATCTCCATTGTCCTCTGGGTTCTCTCCTCATTTCCGAAGAAAACAGAATTCTCAACAGGCTATGATGCTCAAATTGCAGCGTTAGAAGCCTCCGTCATGCCAATAGAGACAAAGACGGATTCAATAACTACTATTGAGAATGCCCGTCAGGCCGAGGTGTTCTCACACACGATTACAGGAAGGCTCGGCAAATTCTTTGAGCCTGCGATGAAGCCTCTGGGATTCGACTGGCGGGTTACCACCGCGCTTCTGGCAGCAACTGCCGCGAAAGAAGTTTTTGTCTCTCAGATGGGTGTAGTATTCGCTGTGGGGGAGGCGGATGAAGACTCCAGTACTCTCAGGGAAAAACTCAGAGAGAACTACACTCCTCTGCAGGGCATTGCAATGATGTTGTTCGCCCTGATAAGTGCGCCCTGCGTGGCAACCATAGTGGCCACAAAGAAAGAAACGGAATCCTGGAAGTGGGCAATGATTCAACTCTCCGGTCTTACAATCCTTGCCTACATCATTACACTGATAGTGTACCAGGTGGGAAAGCTGGTGATTTAGCCATGGAAACAGCAGCAGTAATACTGATAGTAACAGCGGTTACCGCATACCTGATAAGAAGAGCCATTCGCAACCACAAAGGGGGCGACATGTGTTCAAACTGCTCCGGTTCATGCCCCTACAGCGATCAGTGCCCGAGCATGAAAGAGGATTAAGGCGAACTGAAAACCAGGCAGAAGATCGTCAGCAGCCACTTGCTGATCAAATATGGAATAGAGAATATCTGAGCAGGAGCATGGTGTTCTGAAAATCGGGGTTATTGCTTGATGGCAGGAAACGAAATGAAATTCACGAAGAAACAGGGACAGTATCTGGCGTTCATAAACAGCTATACTAAAATCCATGGACAACCCCCCGCCGAACATGATATGCAGATGTATTTCCGTGTGACACCTCCTTCTGTTCACAGCATGGTCTTAACACTGGAAAAGAACGGTCTCATCAGCCGGACTCCCCGACAGGCCAGATCAATCAATCTGCTTATTCCGAAGAAAGAGATTCCTCAACTTGACTGAACAGAGAATACAGGAAAAATGTGTCACACTGGCGCAACATCTATTGTTGGATTACAGGTTATGAGCAAAGGGGTGATCGCAGGGATTGTTATGGAGGACATTAATGCCGCAACCACGGGCTCGGGGCTTCGGGCGGGCGGCAGTTCCTGTATTATTGCCGGGGAGGCATAATGAAAACCTGGTATATCGGTCATGACGAGGCATACAAGAAGCGCAAGGCGGACGGGTATGAGGGATGGGATACCAGCGATACAGGATATGACGAAGCGAAAACCAAACTGGACAGGATTTTCGGATATGGCCGTGTGCCAGGTAGCGGAAGGCTTCTGGAACTCGGGTGCGGCGCGGGAAACATAACAGTCTGGCTTGCGGGGAAGGGCTACGATACTTACGGTATCGACATCGCGCCGACTGCGATTGCCTGGGCGCGTGAGAAAGCTGAAGAGCAGGGGGCGAATGTTCAGCTCTCTGTTGGCAGTGTTCTGGAATTAAGCGCATTTTCAAATGAATTTTTTGATTTCGTCCTCGACGGACACTGCCTGCACTGCATCATCGGAGAAGACCGCAGACAATTGTTTTCCAGAGTTCACCGGGTCTTACGGCCCGGAGGGTACTTCCTTGTGGATACCATGTGCGGTCCCGTCAATCCGAAGCTGGTTGAAAACTTTGATCCTGTTTCCGGGTGCACTATCCATAATGGAATATCTTCACGCTATTACGGGTCGCCTGACAGTATCAGGAACGAGATAGTAGAAGCGGGATTCCGCATACTCCATTGGGAGATTGAGAAAGATGATTCTATCTGCTGCCTGACTATAGAGGCAGTCAAGCCGGAATGACCACTGCTATTTTGAAGTACCTCAGTGCACACAGAGATTTCACCATCCCGTG
>JAUVIS010000065.1 GCA_030592635.1 Candidatus Fermentibacteraceae bacterium
CGCTGTCAGGTTTCTCCAACCCGGAGAGAATTCGAAGAAGAGTGGTCTTTCCGCATCCTGTAGGCCCCAGAAGACTGAGAAACTCACCTGTCTCTACCTTCAGGTCGATTGGACCCAGAACCCCGAATTTCTTTCCCGACGGATCTTTATAGGATTTCTCAAGATGAGTTAATGACAAAGACATATCATCGCTCCCTTGCTCTGAGAAGAAGCCACTTTTCCCCTGTCAGTTCCAGCCCGCGGGAAAAAATAAGCCCGATCAAAGCGATAATAAAGATGCAGGCAAGCATAACATCAAGTCTCGAGAGCTGATAGGAGTATCTGAGCAGATAACCAATCCCCGAATTGGTTCCGGGAAGCATTTCAGCGGCGATTATCACCATCCAGCATCTGCCAACTGCCATTCTGTAGCCCGCAAAAATATCGGGGAGCGATGCCGGGAGTAGAACATGCCTGAAGATAAAGAGCCTGCCGGCACCCAGTACCCGGGCAGCTTCGATGTAAACCTTTCTTACTCCTCTTACCCCATGCATAGTCTCAAGGATAACCGGAAAAATACCGCCCCATGCCAGAATAAAGACCATTCCGATCTGAAGTTCATTCAGAATATTCTTTGTGTATTTCAACTGACTAAGCCCAAAAACCTCAGTGAATGAGGTGTCTTTGAAGATTATTATGGAGAGAGGCAGCAATGCGATTGGAGACAAAGGTCTTGCCAGTTCGGTAATCACAGAGGTAAAACGCCTGAAGCGCTCGCTGGCACCCATGATGAATCCCATGGGAGTTCCCAGCAGGACTGCAATGAACAACCCCAGCAAAACTCTGATAAGACTGACGCCTGTGTTCCAGAAAAGAGAACCGCAGCTCAGAAAATCCGATGAGGGGTGTAAAAGAACATCAAGCACCCTGCCGGGACCTGGAAGCATAGTACTGCCGGAAAACAGGTACCAGAGAATCAGGAGGATAACCGGCAGAGTAAATCCCGGCAGAAGCTCTTTTATCTTCTGCCGGAGATCTTCCTTAACTCTTTCAGATGGACTCATACCGTCCCATGCAACATTATATCCTACCTGTATTCCTCAGGCAACAGGTCGAAATTGGTAATCATTTCGATCTCTGCTGCGTCATCAGCGTCCCTCAGGGAACCGCTGAATACATTCAGACCACGCATATGGTCAAGAATCGTGTTCATGTTTCCCGTCCAGTCTGCCGTTACATGCATATCGTAAAGACTTGTGGACATAGAGATAAGCTCAACTTCAAGAGGTGTTCCAATCCATTCGGAGGCCGCTGCCGCTGCCTCCCCGGGATTCTCATTTATGAATTCAGTTGCGTATACAAAAAGTTCAAGTGCTGCTGCCGCCTCATGAGGTTTAGCGGCGATAACCTCATCAGTTGCCGCTATTGCGCAACAGGGATGGTTCTCAAAATCTCCCGGAGGAAGCATTGAAAGCTCGGCAACGCACTTGCCAATACCGTTGTGCTCCGCAAGCGCGCATGCGGGATTGTTGGAAATGTAGGCATCCACAAGACCCTCCTGCAAAGCCGGGTTGAGGTTTGGCTGACCCTGGGTATTGTAAAGAACAATCCTGGCATCTCCAATATCCCCGCCTGACATGGCAAATGGGATTTCGGCCTCAGCTAAAGCACTCTGGAATATTATCAGTGCCACAGCTTTCGGGCTCTTGTACCCAACGGTAACAGGTTCCTCGGAAGCATTTATCCAACCAACAAAACTGTCCCAGTCAGTAACCGCTTCGTTATCTGCAGTAACCACGAGCATATCGCCTCTCTGGTGCAGTGGAGCGACAATACTGATCTGATTTCCCTGATCAATACTTGCGGCAAAGGGAACAAC
The DNA here is from genome assembly GCA_030592635.1 of Candidatus Fermentibacteraceae bacterium. Classification (GTDB taxonomy): domain Bacteria; phylum Fermentibacterota; class Fermentibacteria; order Fermentibacterales; family JCC-6; genus Sabulitectum. The sequence goes on from JAUVIS010000065.1 coordinate 1,859, forward strand.
GCCTCCGAAGCCCATTTCAAACAGGCCTGCCTGCATGTTGTTGGGAACATTGATCGCGCCCTGCGACTGAATGAATTCAATTTCCGCGATCTGCCGGTTGTCCTTTATGAGAGCATAGAAGTTCTCTCCAAGTGGAATGAGATAAACGGGGTAATCCGCGTGCATCATTTCGTTTCTCAGAGCTGCGACAAACACAGCGGTATGATGATCCTGCTTTACAAAGCCTATCTTCAAAGGAATGGCATCATAATCGATAACAATGTCCTCAATGGGAATATTGTTCACGGTGGCTTCTTCAACTGATGTAACATCGTCAGCTTGAGCGTCAACAACAGGCTGTGGTGCTTCTTCCCCGCATGAAGTCGCGAACAGGGCGACAGTCAGGAACAGAAACGCAACAAGCGTTTTTCTCATGGTTCCTCCGCATTTTAGCATGTAGATAATCCCGTTTCGAACAGACCTAGAACCTCTGTTCGACTGTGCTGAATCACAAAAGAGCGGGGAAGCTAGAACCAACCGCCGCCAGAGAAAACTATGCCGTTTCATGAACCTCGTCAACCGTCCACGAATTGATTATAGCAGGGGTGTTGGTGTGTGAACTTTTCAATTTAATGTTTACGCATCTTTATATATTATGAGTATACATAGTAATTTGATCTTCATCAGAATGGTATTTTGTTCTTATCTTGCTCCATGTCTTTACATTAACTCACTTTCGCCTCAATTTCCGCAGATTACCTCCTCCGTTATTGTTAACTCCCAACAGTAACTAACCTCATACCCTTGCTGTTCTTCATGTTACAGCACTTTTCCCTGCGCATATCATGATGCGATCAGTCATCAACCCCGATTCGTGTTTACTCACCCTTCTGTAAGGGAATCCATGCCCATCTCCCTCTTACTGTGTTATATTCGTCGCATGAACACACCGAATACAAAACTGAGGAACACCAGGCTCTGGATTTTTGACGCGGATGATACCCTCTGGGAAAGCGGTCTGTACTTCAGGCGGGCTGAAGAGGATTTCACAGCCCTTATGCACGGTCTGGGTTTCGACCCGGATGAATTACGCACTGAAATTCACCGCAGAGATATTGAAAGACTTTCTTCGACTGGATATGGAGCACGACCGTATATGGCAACACTAAGGTTAATTCTTGAAGAAAGAACTGGTCATCTAACCCCCTATATGGTTGACAGTTTTGATTATATATCAAACTGCCTGCTTCATCATCCTCTTGTCCTGCTACCTGGTGTTTTTGACTCTCTGAACAAACTGTTTACCGCGGGAAAACGCATGATCGTATATACCATGGGTGAGCGGGATCATCAGAGAGATAAGTTCAACCGCTCGGGAATCGCTGATTTCTTTGAACACTGTACAGTAGTTCCCGTGAAGACAGAAGACACTATGAAAGAACTGCTTGCGTCAGCCGGAGTGAATCCTGATGAAGCATGCATGATTGGAAACAGCCCGAGGTCCGACATAAATCCTGCCATTGGATGCGGCGTTAACGCACTCTATATAGAGCGTCCGTTCACATGGCAGGCAGAACAGATTGAGTTTGCCGAACCCGGACTTGTTACAACCGTTGCTGGTCTACCGGACATCCTGCCACTGGCGGGAGTAGTTTAGATCTGCCGCAGCACCCTTGTTACAGGGTGCGTTGACAATTCTGGAGGAACCTATGGCTCTGATTGATGTACTTAACAAAAACAACATTGAGGTAAATCTTGATGTTAAAAACAAAAATCAACTCATTCATGAGATTGCGGAACTGGCCTGCCTGAATCCCGTGCTGAAGGATGTCACCCTCGAGACTGTTGAAAAAGCTCTTGAGGAAAGAGAAAATCTGGCGTCAACAGGACTGGGCAGCGGTGTTGCGGTTCCTCACTGTCGCCTGCCCGGCATCACCACTTTCGTTGTGGGAATCGCAACAACAAAAAAAGGAATCGATTTTGATGCGATAGACAGTGAAAAGGTGAATATTTTCCCCTTTGTTATTGGACCGGATGAAAATCCCAAAGAACATCTTAAAGCTCTTTCAGGAATGGCACGACTTCTCAGGAATCCCGACACAAGAGGCGCTATCAGAGCGACAAAAACAGCGGCAGAACTCTACAGCCTGCTGAAAACCCTTCTTGAGGATGTTTCCCCCGCAAGTGCTCAGCCTCTCAGGATCGGAATGAAGATGCTTCATGTTTTCATAAGGGAAGAGGAACTCTTCAATGACATACTCCAGGTTTTCGCTTCAGGCGAACCTGCGGGTGCTATGGTTCTTGAAGCTCACGAGTCTACCGAGTACATGTCCGGCATGCCGATTTTCGCCGCCTTCTGGAACAGCGATCTAAACACATTCAACAGAATAATTATCGCTGTTGTAAAGGATTCTCTACTTAATCAAACACTTCGCAATATTGAATATGTCTGCGGAGATCTTCAGCGGCAGACTGAAGTTATGGTTGCAGTTACCGACCTGCATCACGCCCTTGGCTCACTGGATTTTTAGGGGTCGGCTATGTCAACATTACCACTGATTGCTCTTCTTGGCCTGGCTACAGTTCTTTCTCTTTACATGGGCAGGCTTGTGAAGAAAATAGGGTTTCCGTCTATCATTGGATACATGATTCTTGGCACAGTTATGGGTGTTTCCATACTGAGGATCTTTCATCACGGTCACCTGCGGGAACTTGCCTTTATCACAGATATTGCTCTGGGATTTGTGGCTTTCAGCATCGGCAACGAGCTGAAACTCACCACACTCAAGTCACTGGGAAAGTCCATCGGACTCATCATCATACTTGAATCCTTCTCAGCCCTGATACTTGTGGCTGCTCTTGTCTATATTGTGACAGGCGATCTGGTTACCGCACTGATATTCGGATCGCTGGCACCCGCCACCGCCCCGGCGGGTACTGTGGCAGTTATCAGAGAGTACAAAGCAAAAGGAAAGCTTTCTTCCTCGCTTTATGCCGTGGCAGGTTTCGATGACGGTGTCGCAATTCTGCTCTTCGGATTTACAGCAGCCATTGCAAAACAGATTCTTTTGTCAAACGCCGGGATAGCACAGAGCAGCCTGGCCTCTGGAATGATGAAACCGGCACTTGAGATAGTAATCAGCCTTGTGCTGGGTGGAATTCTTGGTCTGCTTTACTCTTACTTTGTTCGCAGGATTGATTCCAGGAACAATATTCCCGCATTGACATTCGGATTCATCCTTATGGGAGCAGGACTGGCTTCCATGTTCCACCTTTCACTGATTCTTGTGAATATGGCGATCGGCTTTGTACTGGCAAATACCTCAAAACAAAGTACCATTATGAATGTAAACGAGCAACTCAAATCATTAATGCCCCTGCTGTTTATTCTTTTCTTCTTCCTTGCCGGAGCACACCTTAACTTTGCCGTGCTACCCTCACTGGGTTTGATTGGAGTGGCCTACATAATTGGAAGAAGCACAGGAAAGATCGGAGGAGCCTGGCTGGGGGCATACCTGGGCGGAGCAGACAAAACCATAAGAAACAACCTGGGACTGGGGCTTCTCTCCCAGGCAGGTGTCGCGATTGGTTTATCCCTTCTTGTAGCTCAGGAGTTCTCAAGTATTGATTCACCTCAAGCTCAGGCAATTGCGGCGTCTGTAGTCACGACAATCACTGCTACCTGCATCTTCTTTGAAATAGTGGGACCTGTCACCGCAAGAATTGCTCTGAAAAACGCGGGGGAAATACCTGATAAATAAGTCACGGGGGAGACAGTATGCCTCCCCCTGTTTATCAATTACTCCTGAGACTACTTAATCAGAACCAGCTTCAGATCCCTGACCAGGCTTCCGTTGGAAACACGCACCAGGTAAATACCGGAAGCAGAATTGCTGCAATTCCAGTTGTATTCTCCGGGCATTACAGTATTGCTGTGTACTGTCCTTCCGGTCATATCATGAACAGTAAGAACTGATTCCCCGGGAGCGGTAATGGAAAATACTGCCATGGCTCTCACCGGATTGGAACCTGAATTCACTACAGAAAATGAGATTCCCTCCAGAGTTTCTGAAATTCCAGTGGGATCGGGCGTAGAGGCCCGAAGATCCCACTGCAGATCATCTCCCCTTGCTCCGTATACAAGCCAGAGGTCTCCGGAAGAACTGCAGGCTATTTTACCATCGTCAACTGCACTTGATGATGCGGCGGTGTACACTCCGCTCCAGCTGGAACCATTCCACTCGTTGTAGCGGATTGAATTCATTCCGGCAGTCCATGAGACAATCACACTTCCAGTGGAGGTAACAACCACCGACGGGCGAACTCCGTAATCTGCTTCGGAAACGATCTCAGGAGGGCTCCATACGCCGCCTGTAGAACTGGAATACATAATTTTGCCATTCTGGCGCTGCCAGGCCGCGGCAAAACCGCTGGAAGTTCCTGCGATGCATGGGAATCTGCTCTCATCCGTAATTGAGGAAATTACGGTTTCCGAGCCGAATACTCCACTGTCAGGGGCATCTCTGAATCCAATTACCCATCCGTCATCACTTCTGCGGTGATATGCAAGACCATATCCGGAACCATTCCAGGCAACATCAGGATAGCGTTCAGGAGAATCAGAGCCTGCAATCGTTTCCTCAATTGTCCACTCCGAGCCGGTCCACATTCTTCCAACTATGTCAGGATCTCCACCGTCCCATTTCTGCCACACAAGCCAGGTGTGTCCGTTTCCTCCGGACATTGAAGGTTCAATATCAAAAGGATCGCCGGTGGTCAGAGTTTCAGCAGCATTCCATGAGGAGCCGCTCCACAGAGAAGCATAGATATCGTAACCCTCATGGTTGTCGCGCATGGACTGCCAGGCGGTCCAGACTTTACCCTGACCATCTCCACCTACGGTAGGATGCCAGTCCCAGTATTCGTGCTCGCATACAGTCACGGGAACAGCCCAGGAATCACCATCAGTGCAGGTGGCTATAATGTTGGCTCTCCTGGGCTCTGATGATCCCGATACAGCAAAGATCATTCCGGAGAAGGGGTCAGCGTACATATCAACTCTGCCCTGCGTGTGAAAACCGTCAGTAAGAGGATAGTCAAGCCAGCCGTCTGCGGAAGGATACCCGGTATTCCCTGATGAAAGGCCAAGACCGGTGGATGCTATCCTGGGCTTAAGCGTAGGATCTCCAAAGAGAACCGCTCCATCTTCATTACTCATATTGCTGCCAAGCCAGATTTTATAGGCATCGCCCAGGTTTGATCCCGCGGCAAGCTGCCCGTAGTACTCAGAGAAATAGTTGGTATAGTCAACCTTTGCCTGAGCAAGCGCGGCAAGTCCGTAGGAATCTGTCCAGATGTAACTGTTCGCGAGGTTGTCAACCTCAGTCCACCTGCCGTTGCTGCAGCAGTTGAGTACATAGAAAAATGCATGAGGGTCAAGAGGGGGAACTTCAAAATTGTCCAGTGTTCCCCCACCCGAAGAGGGAGCTCCTGTATGAAAACTGCTTCCCCATGGGCTCGAATGGGAAATAAGGTGCACCCACTCGTAACCGAAAAGGAGTTCCTCTTTGAAATCATCAGAATTGGTTCCCACTGGATCAGTCTTCCGGGTAACATCGTCATACAGGTTATCCAGAGCATATGTCAGACCGGTAAAAGCTTCCTCATAAGCGAGGGCTCTGTCAGGAAGAGACAGCATTCCGTTCCTGTATGCGTGATTCTTTGAAAAATAGGAATTCAGCAGCTCCACAGAAGATCCGAATGTAAGATAGGTCGGGGTCAGTCTGCCCAGCCATATCTCCGGCGCTCCACTGCTGTATGAATTGAACAGTCCGTCTCCATCGGGGTCACTCCAGGAACCGTTCATATCCATCAGGTACATGTCAATCGGATACTCACCGTAGCCGTTCTCCATCCATCCCGTCGGGATATCTCCAATGGCGATAGCTCCGGCAAGACTGCCTGCCGCATACTCCGCCTGCAGATCGGTTCTGATATCAGTGGCTGTTCCGCCGTCTATCTGCCAGACAAGAACGGTATAGCCTTCTGCCTCCAGATCACTCTGAAATATTGCCAGTGATGAGGAAATACCGCTGTAAACAGCTTCATCCACAAGCAGAACTACTTTATCTCCGTCGGCAAGCGGTTCAACTGGTGCTGAAGTTACATTCATGGAATATGAGCCCCTGCCGGTCTCCGCAGATACTCTTGTGGAAGAGGGCTGCCTGCCATGACTGTCCATGTACTGAATAGGGATGCCTTCCGGAACCGCGAAAGCGGCGCATACGCCAAGAATCAGGCTTATTGTTAAAAGTCTCATGACTGATCGCCTCCTTCCAGGGAACCGATAACCTTTTCCACCGCATCAAGAACCTCGCCGGACTGAACAACCTCACTCATTCTGTTGTGATCCGGATAAAGAGGTCTGTCCTCGCCCAGATGATCCACATTTTCCCTGATCACTTCACGGGCGGTCTGCACTCCAGTACCGCATTTATGGTTCCTGAAATCAAGAGCCTGGGCTGCTGCGATCATTTCAATTCCCAGTACTCCGTATGCGTTCTCGAGTATCTGGCAGTTTTTCAGAGATGTGTTCATGCCCATGCTGACAAAATCTTCCTGATCCGCAGCTGCGGGAATCGAAGCAACTGCCGCGGGAGCGCAAAGTATCCTCTGCTCGGCAATAAGCATGCCGGCTGTGTACTGGCTCAACATGTGACCGCTGTAGAGGCCGGGTTTTTCCGCGAGGAAAGGAGGCAGCCCCACAGAGAGAGCAGGGTTCAACAACCTGTTCAGTCTTCTTTCGCTGAGTACTGAAACCATGGTAACAGCAGTTCCAGCCATCTCCATTGGCAGAGACACAGGAGTTCCCTGGAAGTTGGCTCCGGTAAGCACCAGGTCTTCCTCCGGGAAAAAGAGCGGATTGTCTCCAACGCCATTCAGCTCTGTCTCAACCTGGCTTCGGGCATAAGCAACAGCGTCATGCGCCGCGCCGATAACCTGAGGGGTAGAGCGCATTGAGTAAGCGTCCTGAACCTTCTGCGGTGTTTTTCCTGTACTGAGATCACTCCCTGAAATGCACTTCCGGATTGCTCTTGCGCTTCGAAGCGAACCTGCGAATCCTCTGACTGTATGAACTTTGTCTTCATAGGGAGTCAGATTGGCGTAAAGGGCTTCAAGGCTCATGGCTGCGGCAATTTCAGCCTGTTTAAGCCATCTGTTCATGTCATAAAGATTCAGTGCTGAAATAGCAGTAAGCAGGTTTGACCCGTTTATAAGTGCCAGGCCATCACGAGCCTGCAATTCGAGGGGTTTCAAACCTCCAAGAGCAAGGGCTTCCGTTCCGGGATACCGCTCTCCCCTGAAGAATGCCTCTCCCTCACCCATAACCACCAGTGCGATCATGCTCATAGGAGCCAGATCTCCGCAGGCACCAACGGAACCCTTCTCACAGACAACAGGCGTTACCCCCGCGTTAAGCATGGCAACCAGCATTCTGGTCATTTCAATTCGAACTGCGCTGTGACCGTTACAATGAACATTCGCTCGACCAAGCATGGCTCCACGCACATGTTCGATGGGAGCAGGTTTTCCGATACCTGCTGAATGATTGTAAATAAGATACTTCTGGAATGAAAGAACCTCATCATCGTTAAGTTTAGTCTCAGAGAATTCACCTATGCCGGTATTGATGCCGTACATGGTCTCTCCGGCTGCCAGCTTGCCCTCAACCATTCTTCTGCACCTGAGTATTCGTTCCTCGGCAGCTGGATCAAGCTCCACTTTTTCGCCATTTCGGGCAACTGCCACTACCTTCTCTATGGTAAGGCTTTTTCCATTCAGAACAACAGCCATGGAATCCTCCTGGGTATAAAAGAAATGTTACTGCGGGGTACTCTGATAATACTAAAGAACCTCTTTCAAAGTAACCTCAATTATGGAGCCCGGCTATTCCCACCTGAAGTATCTGACGGACACAAACAGGCCTGCAAAAACAAAACCGGTCAGCACAGCCAGATGCACCGGGTAGTCCCAGAAGTGCCCACCCAGCCACACTCCCTGCATAAGCTTGATTGCGTGTGTGAGGGGGAACACAAGTGAGATCTTTTTCATGAGGTCAGGCAGCATAAACCACGGTAGAGCTGCGCCTGAAAGAAAAAGCATGGGAAAATACATGATGTTCGCAATAACCACACCGCTCCTGGCGGTAGGTGCCAGGCTGGCTGGAATAAAGCCCAGGGCCGCTATACTTCCAGCGGAGAGAAGGAACGCGAAAACAAACTCAAAGAAATTCCCCAGAAATCTTAAATCATAAAAAACAATTCCTGCAATCAGAAGAAGAATCACACCTGCGACAGTTATCGCGAAAACTGCGGAAAGCTGTCCGATGAGGATAGAGGAAGGGGTTGCCGGAGCTGCCCTGAACCTCTTCAGAACTCCCTTCTCCCGATAGGCCGCCATGCTTGTTGTGAGAGACATGATAAAGCTGGTTGCCATGACCAGTCCCATGAATGCGGGAACTGAAAAATCCACATACCCGTACTCCTCGCCGGGAAAGGGATCATTCCCCCACATACTGGCGAACAGAAGCATCATCAGCAGAGGAAATACTAAAGTAAAGAAAAAGGCTGAAGGTTCCCTCAGGTAAAGTATGAATTCCGACTTTGATACCGCTATGAATGGGCTTTTCATCAGTCTCTCACCTGCCTGCCCGTAATATTCAGAAAAACATCCTCAAGGGTAGGAGCTTCGATTCTGAAGGAATCAAGCCCCTGGCCCATAACATCAAGCGTCTTAACAATCTCCACAATCGCGGAACGGGCATTCACTTCAAGAGTACATGCATCTCCTCTATTCACAAAGGATTCAACACCCTCAAGAAGAGAGAGGGATTTACCGTCAAACCCTTCACTGGCATCGAAGTAAACCCGGGTGTGTCCACCGTGCGCTGCGATCAGATCAGAGGGAGAATCAAGCGCCGCCAGTTTCCCGTGATCAACAATTGCCACCCTGTCACAGAGCCTCTCGGCTTCATCCATGTAGTGAGTGGAAAGCACAACCGTTCTTCCCTGATCCCGGAGATTTCCGACCAGCTTCCAGATGGATATTCTCGCCTGAGGGTCAAGCCCGGATGTAAACTCGTCCAGAAACACTATTTCGGGATCTCCGATCAGAGCCATGGCTACAAACAACCTCTTCTTCTGCCCACCGGACAGCGCCGAATAGAATGAGTCCTTCTTCTCCCACAGATTGAGTTGCTCAAGGAGCATTTTCCAGTCAAGAGCTTTTTTGTAAAAGGATGAAAACAGCTCCATTGCCTCGCGAAGTCGGAGCCTGTCCGGTATTTCGGATTCCTGCTGTTGAAGACCGATGCGTCTCTTCAAAGCAATCGAGTCTGAAACAGGATCAAGACCCAGAACATCTATTGATCCTGAATAAGCCCTGTGCATACCTGCTATACAGTCAATGGTGGTTGTTTTGCCCGCCCCGTTGGGTCCAACAATCCCGAATATCTCACCGCGTTTAACTGAAAAGGAAATTCCATCTACAGCTTTCACATCTTTGTAGTGCTTAACAAGATTTCGCACGGTAACCACATTGTCGGTCAAAACTATTCCCTTCCGGTCAGTAAGAATGGAGTAACAGAATCATGAATCAGACACTGGAAAATACAGCACATCGTCCTGCACGGCAAACGATCCACATCTTCTGAGGATTCCTGTCAATCCCGGTTGTCCAACCGGATTATAACCCTCTCTCCATCCCATAAGCCCGAGAGCCTGGATACCCGGATGACATCCACCCAGCCTCCCATCGGGGAGGGCAACAGGCGACTTGATATAATCGTTAATATCGGAAGCCGGGAACACCGGTTGAGACGCAAGAAAAGTTGCAAAAACAAGAGCTGCCACAAGAATCCTTTTCAGAGAAAATACCTGAAATTGATTTAGGAATTTGGAATAGGAGATACAAAAACCACAGGTATAGTCCTGAAGTAATACGAAAATTTCCTTGTTTTTCAGTCAATATCTAACCAAGCTGATTTTATTATAATGGCGCGGTGAGAATTCCAATTCTATCGAAAGGATTAATCATAAGGTTCATTCTAAATTCTGCGTTCAAGCATATCCTTTCTATTCTCATTTTTGTATCCATTGCTATTGGCGGATCAGGAGCCAGAGGTATAGTTACAAACAGCTATGGATTTCCTCTTTCAATCCTTTTAATGGCAC
>JAUVIS010000207.1 GCA_030592635.1 Candidatus Fermentibacteraceae bacterium
ACCGGCCCCGCTTCAATCTGTGTTGCGCCACCCAGCAGAGCATTCTGCCTGGAAGAGGTAAGATCAGGGGTCAGGCCCCATGTTCTGTATGTATTTCTGTACATCAGTTCATCGGAGTTGTCTATGAGAAGCCCCTGGGCAAGTGAAAGCCTGTAGTTACCGGCTATCACCTGTCTGACAAATCCGTCATCCTGGAATGAAAAGAAGACCTTTCCAAGATCAAATCTGTCATTTACCGGAGCATCAAGCCCTGCTATAAGATCACTTCCAGCCAGAGAATTAACACCGCGGGAAAGCCTGGCGCCTGCCCGGTATCTGTCGCCAGCGCCCACTCTGACCCTGTGGCTGAAGCCACTGACATCCCGGGCCTCAAGAAGCTGGGTATACTCGGACTGGAGTCTTGTTATAAGTTCAAGACTGTCGATTGAAGTGGAGGAGAGCTCACGCCCCCCTGCGATTATGTCCGAGATGGCGGATTTCATTTCGGAGATATGTCCCGAAAGATTGTCATCTATCCCGTCACGCCCTTCATTATCGTCATAGATAAAGCGATAGCTGCCGAAGAAATCGGTGGAAGAGTAATCAGGTTCCCGGGTTGAAATGTAGTCTCTCATGTTGCGATAACCGTAGTAGCGAAGATTTTCCGTGCTTCGGAGCGATGAGACGGATGACACCGGACCAAGAGTCCTGAGTCTTTTGTCAACCGAGGCAGCGTCGATAAAACTCACCCGGTCAAGGCTGCGGAGATCCCACCATGAAACCTGGTTGATGGGCATGGGTCTGAGAAGCAGATCCTCCCAGTACTCTACCGCCGCGTCTCCCGGACCGTCCTCCTGGGCAAGTCTTTCCATAACATTAAGAATATCTGAAGAGATTTCCGGTTCGGGAACAGGCAGAACTATGACATTCTCCCTGAGCCATCCAAGAGTAACAGGGGTGAATCCGGGAAGATCCACCACCTCGTATATGTTCTCCAGGCCTCCCGTGCCCTGTATGTAGTCGTATAGAACAACAACCTGATCAGAAGTAAGCCCCTCAAGATCAAGCAGTTCCTCATAAGTTGCAGAGTTCAGATCGAACCCCGGGGGCACAGCGGCCAGCATTGAAGCAAGCAGCAGGCTAAAAAGCATATGTCACCCCAATTGCGTGTGACAGATTAAGCTCGGGATGACTCTGCACAGAGTAGCAGGCTTTGATACCTTCCACTTCGGCGGAGAAGCCTCCTGTGATAACTGCGGGGCCGCTCATGGCTCCGGCGTACACAGTGAGAGGGCCGAGAGGAAGGGCTCCACCAACTCTTACTCTGGTTCCCCTGAAATCCCTTGAGAGAGCGAATGCCGTAACAAGACCTGCTGCGGGTTCGTAAGCAATTCCCGCATCCATCTGCCTGTGCATGTACTCTTCCGAATTGCCGATTCGAGACTCAAAAGGATTCTTCACAGCAGCGGCAAATGCCCATCTGTCGTACATGGTTATTCTGAATCCGGCATTTACAGAAAAAGCCATGGCACTTCCGTAGCTGCTCACACCGTCTTTGATGTCAACTCTGGCGAGAACTGGTTGCAGACCGAACGAAAAATCCCGGGAGAGCTTCCCGGCAATTGTAGCCGCTATGACCTGCTCATTGTAAAGTTCTCCACCGAACCATCTTGCGCTTCCGGCAAGATTCCAGTTCTCTGTAACAGGTGCTCCGCCGTCAATGCCTGCTGTGGCAAAATCAAAGTTGGTGTAGGGCATCTTTCCGGAAATTGCTACCAGAGGTTGATCCATGGCCGCCACTGACGCGGGGTTCCACATACCGCCTTCAAGTCCGGCCAGAACCACTCCCGTTCCACCCATGGCCATTGCCGGTATGCCCATCTCAAGTTCCTCAAAAGAGGCTGATGCGGGCAGAGCAAGTGCCAGAACAAGAAGGGTTGCTGTCATTGTAATTTTCATGTAATCCCTCCTATTCCAGCGGTGCCGCGATAATCACGGTCTCGGTTGTGGTCAGTCTGTCTCCATTGGGGGATACACCTTCAAGCATCAGCAGGTACTGACCCATGGGCAGATATTCATTCCAGTCATCTCTGCCGTCCCAGTTGAATATGTCACCGGCCGGAGAATTGATTGCGAGATGCGCGAGATCTCTTCCCGCGCGATCATAGAGAGTAAGATTGAACCTGACTCCCTGGGGGCCACCGTATTCGATCTGCATTGTCTCACCCATGTCCGGGGCGAAGGGATTACCTGAAACCTCCAGATGGAAGTAGTTTCCCACAGACGGATTGAATATGATGATATCGCTCTGATACCGGGGAAGCAGTTGATAACCGGAATCATAAGGTTCGGTAGAATCGTACTGTCCGCCAATTCCAATCATGAACAGTCTGGTTCCAACTGCAATTGCGGAAACATCAATTCCGGTTGTTTCATTCACTCTTATCGGGATAATTGTCTGACCGTTCCAGACATCAAAGTTGTACCCGCCTCCGGCACTGGAAGGAGTTGTGGCAACAGTAACCCACTGTGTAAGGCTCTGATTTCCAGCGGCTATGAGCATTCCCTCAATAGCTTCGGAAATCGGTTGATTCCTCACAAGCTGAACAGGCGCGGGCATACCTGGATTACCCACATAGCTGTAGTCATCGACCGATTCTGGAGATATCTCCGTAAGGCCGTTATAGATCTTTATCTCGCCTGTTATCTCCCACTCTTCACCGGGATTCAGATTACCGGGAGCTTCGTAGGCGTAAACATTGATTCCCGCTGTGGCATCCTGTACATAAAAACTGACTCCACTTGAGGAAAACAGCCCGGTTTCACAAGTGGCAATTCCACTGATCGTCACTATCTCACCCAGCAGATCCGGAATTCCATCTCCGTCACTGTCCACTCTTGCCTCGGCTATGGTGAGAACCTGTGCGCCGGCTAAACTGCACAACACCATCACCGGCAACAGAACCTTGATCATCATTCCTCCCTCTCCCGGCCTCAGCGGCCTGTTCTGATTTCAGCGTCAGCCAGATCGGCTGCTCTTGAGAGCGCCTCCTCCGGCGTCATTCTTCCGTAAAGCACAATCTCTACTGATTCAGAAAGAAATGCCCTGCCGTCATACCAGGCTGTGAT
>JAUVIS010000066.1 GCA_030592635.1 Candidatus Fermentibacteraceae bacterium
CAATTCTGTATGCTGGAATGTCTTTCAAATCTGCCTGAATGAAGTAAAGCCCGGGAGAAAGCTCACTGATCTTGAATAAGAATGTTTCGGCAACTGGACTGTCTGCAGGAACAAGAACCGAATCTCCAGAGATCGCTCCAAAATCCAATCCGGGATGCAAACCCTCAGAAGCAACACACCAATCACCATACCCGACCATCAGTTCATCAGAAATCCCCGTGCTCTGACTGCTTTGAAAGAATGGGAATGATATGGGAATATCTCCAGGAGAGTCAGCAAGAGCAATTGAGACAGATAATTGTAATATTACCATAAGAATTAATCTGGAAATACTCATTCTGAATCTCCTTCTTCAGCAAGACTCAAGATGTGAATAACAGCCCCGTCAAACCATATTATTCTTCTTGCTAAGGAGTCAATTGATTCTTGTGGGAGGTAGTCGGTTTTCCCTCCGTGACTATTGAGTAGATAATCTAGTTTCGATATTCTCCGAGAATAAAGCAATTCTCCAGTGTCTGAGAGCAAGCACAAAAGAAAATTGGAGTATTCCAGCCTCTCTCCGAGAACTGCTCGCCAAAGAGAAGAACCTGTCGCATTGACCGCTGAGGGATAAAAGAACCTAATACATCGTGAAGAAAAACTTATTCTACCAAATTTACTATTACCATAAATGCTAGTAGTTACTACATAAAGAGCTCTCTCTCTGTCAGGATTCTCTCTAATTCCTTCTGGAAACAAATCTGTTTTAAAAGAACACCCCGCACCATATAAACTAGCTGCAAAGAAACTGGACCGATTCTCAAACGGTTCTTCCCACAAGAGAGAACCATTCCCTCCGTCAAGGCACAACACTCTGTTCTCGGCAATAACCAGCACCAGACTGCCGTCTGCAGAAACAGCTGGCACTCCGACATTAGGAGGCTGTACATCCCAGAGAATATTACCTCTGTTATCGTATGCCCTCAAAACAGCATTGTTGCTGAGGTCTTCATATGTATCACTACGCCTGGTAACCAGCAGTGAACCATCTGCAGAAAAACTGGTTGCGTAGTGGCTGGAGTTTGCTATTCTGTTAAACACTCGTTTAACCAGAGCAAGATTCTCGTCATAGAACCAAATAGAGTCACCGTAAGATGCAATCCCGTATCCATTTCCACCCAGATAACTAATCCACTCAATGCCTGTTCGCACAATTTGAGTCTCCTCATCTATATTGATTAGCAGGGTTCGCTTATCAGGTGGATCTAGACCAGAAATAGCCATAGTTTCTTGACTGTAATAGTCATCAAGAAAGCGGATTAGTAAATACCTACCATCCTTTGAATTAATCATACTACGAATACTTCTTTCAACCTCAAATTCCCGTTGTTCGGCGTCTTCCTGAAGAACGACAACCTTCCTGTCATAGGTAAGAACAATGCGCCACTTTTCACCTTCAGGAGTTTGTACAAAGAAACTCTGAAAACCAATTATTCGCGGGTTTCCATCACGATCATCCTGAGGTACGCCGTAATCAAGAGGGTTAATGATAATTTCTTCTTCAACTCTGTATCCGGGAGCTATCCATTCATCCTGCATATTTTCAAGAATGCTCGCGTCCAGAGAAACTTCATTCACTGTTACCGAGCCGAACAGAGCCATCATTATTAAGAACATATCAATCCCCTTAATTTATTATTACAATTCTGTATGCTGGAATGTCTTTCAAATCTGTCTGAAGGAAGTAAAGCCCGGGAGCAAGCTCCCCGGTCTGGAACGAAAAGGTTCCTGAATACGGAGTGGTAAACTCCTCAACAACTCTTCCTGATAAGTCAAGCAGCCTTGTTGAAGCACTTTGAAGAGCTGTAACTGAAAATTCAATAGAGCTTTGAGAAGGGTTTGGTGAAATCATTTGAAATGACTGTTCAGGAACCGTTGCTGAACTGGTTTCTTCAATTCCCACATCATCCCAGCTCAGGGTTATCTCGTTGAGTACTGGTGTTTCAGTTGAATCGGCACTGCTCATAAGCACCCTGTACTGAAAATACCTGGTGGTGTCGGTGAGTATTTCATAAAGCCCGGTTGGCTCGTAAAGCTCCTCTGACCAGCTGCCCATGTTCTCCCAGTCTTCGGAACCTCTTACCTGAATACTGAGTGTAGAGTCTGCCGGGATTTCCGCAGTCCAGGATATATTTGTCCACAACCTTCCAACCTGACCGTCAAGAATTGCTGAGGTCAGTTCACCTTCGTCTGCGCGGAATCCCGGAGACCAGAATTTGACTGCATCTCCTACTCCGGCAACTCCTGCGATTTCCAATCCTGGAACTGTATCCAGCTCTGTTGCGCAAAGTGCTGTTGCGCCAGGCAGCTCGCCCATTATGTACTCAATCCATTCATCTTCTGTTTTGTGTTCATACCAGCGGACTTCACCGTCATAGCAGCCTGCTGCTGCAATGTTAAGCCATCCATCTTCATTTTGTGTAATATCGCAGATGACTACACCTGCGACACCCCACAAGCTGTCAGTTACAGTATGCTTCTGCCAGCTGGATCCTTCACGCTGATACCAGTACACAGCGTTGTCGTCAAAACTGCAAACTGCGATGTCCGGGTATTCATCACCACTGATATTCCCAAGACGAATACACATGGGGTGAGGAATATCTGAATCTATCACATGTGTCTCAAAGTTAGTATACCAGGTTATACATTCCAGATATGTTATCCTGCTGTTGTTGTACTCCGCAAGTACAATATCAAGATCACCATCGAGATCAACATCAGAGACATCGATTGAGGATACTCCGGGATAGTTTCCAGCGATCTGATAAGAACTCCAGTACACAGTGTCCGGCTGAACGGAAGCTTTAATTATGTAAAGATTCCCTGTATCGGATTCAGTGACAAGAACCTGAAGCTGTCCGCCGTTCAGCATAGGGATTATCTCTCCGGGGCCGTTGATTTCAGCAATTGGATGGGGAATCCACAGATATTCTGATGAGTCCGATTCAAACCAGAAAAGCGAATCATCGTAGAAAGCTGTTGCTATCACATCCATAAAGCCGTCGTTGTTAACATCAAAGGGTCTTGCGCAGTTGGCTCCGTCAAACTCGGCTGAGATTTGAACAAGGGTCCACGAGTCTCCATTACCGTTGTTCCTGTACCACGCGACAAGATCATCAGACCATGAAGTTACCAGAAGATCGGTATCTGTATCGGAATCCATGTTCACGGCTACTGCAGAGTACGGAGCGCCTGCATCTGCATCTATGATGTGTTCAGGAAGATTTTCAGCATAATTGAGTTTGAGAATACTTTCGGATGAAAACCAGTTTATGTTTTCAGAAGAGAAAAATGTATCACTCCACGATAATATCGGAGTCTCTTCACCCGGCCCTCCCTGCCATGTTGACTGGGTTTCATTGAATAATCCAGAGAGATTCAAGACGAGAACTAGAATAAACCCACCAACTACCATCAGAACCCCTCCTGTTCACCTGTATTTATTGCAATAGCCGCAGATAATACATACTGGGGGGGGGGGCAAGTCAATACTCGAACTTTTCATGAATTCCGTTTGCTGGAACTGACATCCGTCGGGAGAAGTAATAGATTTCGTTTTCTGAATAAAGAAAGGAAATCAGATGAAAGCTTCCGGTCTGTCCTCACTCTACTACCGCTTTATCGCAGCGTCTGTTAAACTTGCGGGTGCCGGTTCCCGCGTTGAGCGGATATCCAACTCAGTATCAGCTCTGCGCGGTGCTCTTTCTTCTTCCAGAAACAATCTTTACAATGATCACCTGAAACGTGTTTTTCCGGACAGAGATGAAGTCTGGAGGAAAAGTGTTCTTTCCGGCTACTGGAGAGTTCATGAGAGAAATCTGTTCGCTCTTTTCTACCTGAAAAACAAAGTATATGCCGATCTTTCGGAAAACACCTCATGGATCGGCAGGGAACACCTTGATAACGCTGTTGCGAATGGTAAAGGAGTGCTTCTTCTCGTTCCGCACTTCGGAGACGAGAGAAGTCTTCATGTACTGCTGGGCATGGAGGGATATCCTGTTGATGTCATTACAAGCAGATACAGCGATATGCCCCGGTATGCCCGGGAATGCCGATTGGGCATCGGTAAAAAATGGAACAATCTTCACTTCCCTGATGAAAACCCCAGGTGGATGTACAGAACGCTTCAGGACGGAAGAACAATTCATTACGCTTCCACAGCTTACGGCGGCCCCGGTGGAACCTGGATAACAAACTTCGGAGTGCCTGTTCTGGTACCATCGGCACCGTGGAAACTCTGGAAGCGAACCGGCTGCCGGATCATTCTTGCTTCCTGCTCGCATTCTCCCGACATGGGTTTCAGTTTGCGCTTTACTCCCGTTGACCCGCCTGAAGATCAGATTGCTTTCGCCGAAGTCATTGGTCAGGCAACAGAGAAACTGGCATCTGAAAATCCATCACAGTACGAATGGAAGAATCTTCTCATCAGGCACAGAGAAACAAATACAATTGCGAGAATTGGCAGAATTCCTGTTGATGAACATAAACTGGAGCAGCTCGCTGAATACGCTGACGCGGATCCCTCCAGAGTGTTGACTCTGGAGGGGATTCCGGATTCTTTGTCTTAGAAGCTGTCCGCGCAGTCTGTGATTTTTACATCGTCAATCAGCATCCAGGTTGGAACTGAAACAGCGCTCGGGGCTCTTCTGCCGTAGGTGTTGGATGTATTAACACTGACTGTTTCCGAAGAAATCGCAAGAACATTACCAAAGATATTCTCGAACTGATCGGTTATTCTGCTTGAAAATATCGGGCTTACAATCTTTCCCTTTTCCACAAGCACCGCACTGAAGCGGCTGCTGCCAGTGAAGATACCTTTGCTCATGTTAGGCATATTCATGTAATGGATAGCGGGAATGTACAGAACTCTGTCAATATCCCTGACTGCTTCAAGAAAATCAGAGGGGCCGTCACCGGGCCGCATAACGAGACAACCGGCGTTCGGTGTAGCTTTTTTTCCGTACTTCGAGGCAGTGTTTCTGTCGTATAGAAGCCCGGCAAACCTGCCCTTGTCAATCATTGTCTGAGTTCTTGTGAGCATTCCCGAATCGCTGAGGGGTTCAGAGAATATCTGATCGCTGGTGGGATCATCAAGCACTGTAACTGATGGGTGAAGAATATTGTCTCCAATATTCTTATCAGCAGTCCAGCCCATCTTCATCTCCCACATACGCCCGGCACAACCGATCCATACTGTCATGCCAATCAGTTCCCCGATAGCCTGTGAGCCCAGTACAACTTTGTAATTACCTGGCTCAACCCCGAAGCCTTCCCGGTTCTCGTAGGTCGGAAGAATGCTCTTGAACTCGTTAATAGTAACCTCGGCAGTTACATCTCCGGCTTTCGTTCCGGTCTGCCAGCTGGCCAGCTCCCACATCTTCTCAGGGTGTTTGAGAACGCACATGAACTGCTGATCGGTAAGCCTGTGCCATGCAGAGTTCTTGTTGGCAGTTGTCACAGAAAAAGTCTCAGTGCTGCCGCTGGACCACGAGCCGGAGTAGTTGTAATCCTCTCCGACATTTTTAAAAATCGCGCTGTAGACCTGTTCTTTGACGGAAGGATTCAGATTATCAAGAGCCTCATCGTACTGAGCCTCAGTTTCCACATTCGCCTCGATAACAGTAAGCACCGGTTCAAAATCCATCTCTGCGGACTTTCCGGCTTTCTCTGAAACCTTGAGAATTGTGTTGAAGAGTTCATCTACTGAATCTATTTCACCAAGGTGTGTGTGTGTTCCCTTTTTTCTGCCCTGAATTACCTCTATGTCAATCCGTGTCAGCTCTTCACTGGTGTTAAGGCTGACTGAATTGTTACCAATTCTCATCAGATGACTGTTCTCACGATGGTAGTTAATGGAGGCCATGATACCGCGGTTCTGTGCCATATCTCTGGCTTCAGTGATCATGCTTTTTGTTTTTTCGTTCATGATCTATTTCCTTTCTCCGGAAATGACATTATCGAACTTCACCACTGGAAGGCCGTGACCAAGTTCCATAACCTGATTGGGCTCTCCCTTGCCGCAGTTCTCTACCTGTTCCACTACCCAGGTGGATTCATCTCCAACAGCGGTGAGATTGTTGTAGAACTCCACTGTGTGACCCTGATAGGAAGGATTTCTGAGAACTCTGGTGATCCTGCCGTTCTTGACCTCCCATGCAATCTCGCACCCGAAGTGGAAGTGCTCGCGGTTTGACCCGATGGACCAGCTTGTGGGATTATCAACGATAATTCCGTCTTCAGTTGTGCTGATAATGTCTTCAAGAGTTCCGTCATCGCCGGGAAGAATATTCACATTGGTCATTCTGTCTATGGGGGCACGGTAGAAAGCGGTTGATCTGCTGGCTCCACCGCTCTCCGTGAAGACCTCTCTGCCCGCCCTCTGATTAGCCTCACTTATCATAGCTCTGGAGGTAAGGCAGTTCACAAGAATACCCTTGTCTATTAAAAGATAATCCCGCTCCGGTGTGCCTTCCGCATCAAACCCGAATGATCCCGGGCTGTTGGTTATTGAACCATACGCGCTGGCTGTGAGCTTGTCTGAACCATATTTGAGTTTTCCGAAAGAATCAAGATTTACAAAACTGCCGCCGGCATAGGAGAGCTCATAACCAAGTATCCGGTCAAGCTCAAGAGGATGACCAATTGTCTCGTGAACCTGAAGATGGCCCTGGCCGGGAAGAAGGATCACCGACCTTTTACCGTACTCCAGCTCAGGGGCGGTGAGAACCTCTTTAAGCTCAGTCTTAACACGGTCGGCATGACCGCTCCACAGTGCGGGATTTGTAAGCATTTCCCAGCCGCGGGTTCCTTCAGTCTCACAGTACAGAGTCTTTGAGCGCCTTTGCATCTGTTTGTCTTTGTCAAGAGCCATAGCTGTCATGTGCGCGAAGGTGTTAATAAGTTTCTTCTGTGTGTATGTGCCCTCACTGCTCCAGAAGTGGATAATCATTCTCTGCATCTGCACTCTTATCATCCTGCGGAGAATCCAGTCCTCTGTGAGTGAATCGTCCACGCTCTTTAAAAAATCCACCTTGTCGGAAAGGCTCACATCAATGGGATCGATTTTAAATGGAGAGGTGTAACTGCCTGTATGACCCGGCTTCTTCCCCATATCAAGTTTTACCTTCACAAGCTTTGAAGCTGAAATTGCATTAGCCATCGCCCTGTCAAAACAGGTGTCAATATCCGCGGTCTGGCTGATTGCGGCAAAACCCCATGCACCACCGTAAAGAACACGAACGCCCAGCCCGCTCTCAACTGTGGTGTCATTGCCCTCAAGATTGCCATCAAGCAGCATCAGCATTTCAGAGCTGTCATCCTCGTACCACCGGGCATCACTGTACTGTGCGCCGGCGTTCATTACCCTTCCAATATTCCTGGTAACGGCTTCCTTCAAATCGTTGAATATCGACATGGAACCTTCTTTCATTTTTATTCTTTTCCTGAAAGCTCAAGTATATCACCCCGGTGCAAGTGTCCCGGGGAAAGCACTCTGCAGAACACGCCTCTTTTGGGCATAATGCACTTACCTACCTTCTGATAGATGGTGCAATCATCTCCGTGGCATTCCTTCCCTACCTGAGTTACCTCAAGACGAAGTCCATCGGAACCCCCGATTACCGAGCCTGGAATCAGCAGAGTGATATCTATTCCTTCAGTGGTTATGTTTTCCCCGAAATCACCCGGTTTTATAATCAAGCCGCTTCTGGCCGCGAAGTCTGTAACACTTTCCTGATCAAGCAGACTTATCTGCCGGTGCCAGTTGCCGGAGTGAGCGTCATTTTCGAATCCGGCAGCGGTTACTCTGACAGACTCAACCGGAGTCTTTTCTGTACCCTTTTCCGGGGATATGTTCAGAGAGAACACTGCAAATTTCTTTCCCATAAATCTTCCCGTCTATTTTTTAAAGGGCGAGGCGTTCAATGCCGGAATAAGAAGTTTCCTGTAAACGAGTCGCCACAGAAGTGCCATAAAAACTATAAAAGCCAGCCCACCGAAGAGATTCTCCATGCTTAACCAGTTGAAGAGTCCGTGGGCGACCATGGAAAGCAGAAGCCCGGTGATAACAATCATGACAGGTTTAATACCTTTTCTGCCCCTGGCGTACCCCAGCGCGGCACCGAAGAATGCTGAGAAAAGAGCATGCCCTGGAACGCTGAAAACAGAACGGGCCAGAAGAGTGAAAACACCCATCTCCGGGCTGCCGCCATGCCAGCTGGAAAACACATAAAACGCATTCTCACAGGCGGCAAAGCCAAGTGCGGCAGAGGTTGCGTAGACAATGCCGTCCATTGGTTCATTAAAATTTTTGTTGGAGAACACTGTCCAGAACACGATGAGAAACTTGGCCGATTCTTCAATAATGGGAGCCCATATTACAGCAGCGTACTTTGCGGGCCCCCACGGAAAAGGCAGGCCTTCAAAGGATGTGCCCATGGCAATAGCGACCAAAATTCCCAGAAGGAAAGTTCTTAGAACCAGTTTTTGGGGTTCAGGTTCATATTTATCGGTCTTGTAGAAAAACCACAGCCATCCCAGACCGGGGAGCACAGATACTAAAGCAATGATCAGGTACTGCATTTGCACTCCCCGGTAAAAGGACTATCCCATCAATTCGGCAACAAACCTGCCGAATCGGGCAGGATCATCCGGTCTTGAGCCTGAAAGAACCCTTGCGAGTTCCAGAAGCATTTCAACTCTCCTTTTGAATTCATCTCCTGATTCCTTATTGCCACTGAGCAATTCAAGTGAAGTGATCACCGGGTGAGCAGGATTAAGTTCAAGAATCTTCTTTGATTCCGGAGCATCCTGGTTCATAGCCCGCATCATCATCTTCATCATCTCACCGGGATCATCCTGTGCTCCGACAAGTAAGCACGGAGTTTCCCGCAGCCTGGGTGAAAACCTTACTCCGGATACCTTTTCGCCAAGAATGTTCTTGATTGACTGGATCAGATCAGAGTGCTCTTTTTCGGCTTTGTCTCTGACATCCTTGTCTTCTTTAGACATATCCTTGTCGCTGGCTTCACTGGCCAGATTAGCGAATTTTCTTCCTTTGAACTCCATAAGAGATTCAATTGCAAGAAGATCCACAGGCCCGTGCAAAAGAATAACATCGCTGTCGCCTGCAGCCTCAAGGTGAGGAGAACGCTTCAACTCCTCAAGCGATGCTCCGCCAAGATAGAAAATTGACCCATCTTCCGGTAACTCCTCTGCGATATCAGTGAGGGATTTCTCTCCATCGGTTTTCGATGTATTGAAAAGAAGAAGAGAAGCAAGTTCTTCCTTGCGCTCGTGGTCAGAATAAACTCCCTCCTTTATAAAGTCACCGTACAGATCAAAGAATTTTTCATACTTTTCGCGATCCTGTTCAAGCATTTCACTGAGGTGATCAAGTATTTTCCTGGTAAGAACCTTGTTCACTGTTCTGAGAACCCTGTCCTGCTGCAACATCTCTCTGGAGACATTCAGCGAGACATCCGGACTCTCAACAACACCACGGAGAAAATGCAGATATGCGGGTAAAATGTTCTCCGCTCTCTCCATGATCATCACCTTGCGGGCATACAGGCTGAGGCCGGGTCTTCTGTCGGGAATCATGATATCCATACCCCTTGAAGCCGGGATAAACACAAGAGAATAGAACTCTGTTATTCCCTCACCATGATACCAGAATCTGTCCATAGGCTCTGCGTAATCATGGGTAAGGTGCGAGTAAAAACTGTTGTATTCAGCATCGTCAACATCAGAAGGGGAACGCAACCACACAGGGGTTCCGGTGTTCACCTGGCTTTTCTTTTTCTCCGTGTTCCCATCGTCATCTTTTTCTTCTTTGATAAGGAAAACAGGATTGCTCACAAAATCGGAGTAGTGCTTTACCATGGATTCAATCTTCCATGTGTCCAGGTACTCTCCGGCATCTTCCTTCATGTCGAGCTCAATAGATGTTCCCACAGGAAGACCCTCGGCAGATTCGATAGTGTAACCGTCTGTGTCTCCACTTCTCCATATCCACCCGGACTCTTCCCCGGCTTTACGACTGCTGACAGTTACCGTCTCTGCAACCATGAAAGCGGAATAAAAACCAACACCGAACTGCCCGATAAGATCAGGACGAACAGCATTGGATGCCGCTTCCTCCAGAAACTTGATTGTTCCCGATGACGCGACTGTTCCGAGATTGTTCTCAAGGTCCTCCGCGTTCATACCAATACCGTTATCACTTATGGTAAAAGTTCCAGCCTCTTTGTCTGTGCTGATAACTATTTCCGGCGCGAATTCTTCCCCGAGAAGATCAGGATCATCAAGGGCAAGATATCTCAATCTGTCAATTGCATCGGATGAGTTGGACACAAGTTCACGAAGAAATATGTCCTTGTTGGAGTAAAGGCTGTGAATAACAAGATCAAGTACTCTTTTAGTTTCTGCCTTAAATTGCAGGGTTCTCTGTTCTGACATCATACTCCTTAGCGTATTTTTCCTTCCAGGAATGGAACCTGAAATACTTTCTCTGAATAAATAGGTCCGTGTCCGAAATACCCTTCTTCTCCAAAAAGTTCCCCGTGGTCAGATGTAACTGTTATCCATGTGTTTCCGGGAACAATATCGAAAAGTCTTTCGAACACTGAATCCAGATATTTAACAGTATCTATCTGTCTGGCTTTCAGCATATCCATTTCCTTGTGATCAAAAAACTGTTTTTCACCGGTTGTACTTTCTTCAATACACCCATCTACGATTTGATCATCCAGGTGTTTGAAAACGCCGTGAACACCACTGATACGGGGCCAGTCATTCTGCGCTTCTGTAGGTCTGGCATATGGATAGTGAGTCTCTCCGACATTAAGCATGTAAAAACTGGGTCTGTCTGCGGGAAATGTCATAAGATCAAGCATAGCGTTCATGTCGTTGTGTTTATCCATAAGTCTGAATGTATCAAACCCGCAATTTATGGGGGTCATGCTGTTCAGAACAGGAAGAGAAACCATGGCATGAGTTCTGTAACCCATGGTTCTTTGGAGGAAATCCGGCATCCACAGCCTTGGAACAAGGCTTCTAAACTCGATATCCCGTGCGCCCAGTCTTTCATTGTATCTGATGAAATCATGCTTGTAGTATTCGCTCGCGAAAACACCCTTCGGGCTTGTATGCGGCATAAGACCCATGAGAAGGTTGTAATGCGATGGCGCGGTCCAACTTGCGTAACTGTACCTGTCTTCTGTTTCTCCAAGCTTCATTATAGTGGCTGGTGCTGCTTCCATGAAGGTATCGTACCGGCAGCTGTCAAGAACCACAACGATAAAGTTGTTCATGTTGTCATAAGGCGGTGTCGTTCTGCTCTGCTTTTTTGTTGTGTTCGCTATTTTCTTTCTGTTGAAAAAACCCAATTGTACTCCTATCTGCGAGGTAAAAGAACACTTGCAATGTCGGTCATTACCGCTTCAGACCACAAAGCCCCGATAACAGACATTTGTTCCGAAAGGGTCTTGAAACCCGTCTCGGGCATGCTTCTTTCATATCTGTAATTGCGCTGGAGAAGAACCTCTGACCCTCTGTTTTCCATTAAAGTCACATCAACATCAAGAACGGCAATCCAGGTAATGCTGTCAACCTGCGTTGCACCGAATTCCCTGATATAACCCTCAACAGTGAGAAGATTCTCCACGCTGGTTGCAATCCTGAAAATAGATGGATAGTTACCAGTGGCCTGAAAGTCTCTTGACAGCATTTCACCCAGCATGGCCCCGGGACGGGTTACCCATCTGTTACTGGAGCTTTCCGAGACACTCCCATCATCATACCTGACAACCATACCAGAGAGCTGATAGCTTCCTGATGCGTCAAAATCTTTTATTCTGAGAGCATTTGTAAATATCTGATTCCCGGTCTCTATGGGTGCATCCCATC
>JAUVIS010000195.1 GCA_030592635.1 Candidatus Fermentibacteraceae bacterium
ATTTCCAATGATGTTGAGTCAGGTGCTTCCGGCTGGACGCACTCGGGAACAAATGACATGTGGAACATCACCGACTCCAATAGCCATTCTCCCAACCACTCCTGGCACTGCGGTGATGCCGCCGGATATGTAAACAACATGGACTGCGGACTGATCTCTCCAGAGCTGACCCTGGCACCAGATGCTTCAATTGAGTTCTGGACAACTTTTGATGTGGCAATCTACGGCTGCGACGGTGTTTATCTGATTATCCATGACCTGACCGCCAGCACTGCGGACACTCTTGATTTCATAGGGTCAGGGGGGGCTCTGGGCCCGGCTGGCAAAGGAATCGGAACAGGCTGGGTACCTTTCTCGTACGATCTCTCCATGTTTGAAGCGGGTACAGATGCTCAGATTGAATTCCGATTCAAAACAGACAATGACGGCGATACGGGAACCGGCTTCTACATTGACGACATCACAATTGAGGGAGCCTACACAGGATATACAGGAATTTCGGGTGGGTCGCTGCAGCTTGTTGTACCCATGGGAGTTCCATTCCCCAACCCCTCAACCGAAGCGGTCAGTGTTCACCTCTTCTCCGAGATTCAGCGTGACTGGACACTTGGTCTTTACGATATAAGTGGAAGACTTGTAAGCGAGACCACCGGTGCATCACCAATCAACTCCACGGTTAATCTGAATGTCTCTGATATTCCTCCGGGCATTTACTTCCTCAGATTCTCAGCAGAAACTGAAACTTCAAGAAAGATGGTGGTTCTCAGATAGAGGCTTGAGCCAGAAGAAAGGACGACAAGAAGTCTTTTTGAGAAAAACACGGGAGTGCGCACAATTACACTCTGAGCAGGTAATTCAGATGCGGAATTTTGTATAATTCGGCAGGAATGATTAACTATTCAATAAGCGGACGGATGGAGCAGAGTGAAGATAAGATCAGCAGTGATATCTTTTTCCGACAACGAAATAAACGATATTCTGGCAAAACTTGATCTCCCTGTGAGCGGGATAACTGTTGAGTGCGCGGGGGGCAGACTGGTTGTCCGGGTTAAAAAGGGAATTACAGTCAAGCTTAACATCATCTTCGCCGCTGATGGAAGAAACCTTTCCGCGACTATTGATATGGGACTGTTCGGCAATCTGCTGGTCAGCCGGATTCTGAGCCGGGTGGTTGACAATGCTTCAGAGTGGGGAGTGACCCTGACTGACAGAACACTGATCTTTGACCCCCAGATTGCCATGAATAACTCCGGGATAAATGGTGATTTCAGGGTAGACAAAACTGCTGTAGGCGCTGGAGAACTTGTACTGGCTATCGACGGAGAGATCCCCCTGGATCAGTTTGTGATAATCACCGAAAACTCTGAAGTGAGCCTCCCTGATTCTCATTCTCTGTAGGACTCTTGTAGAGCCTTGCAGCAAAGCAGGTTGGATGTTATTGTTGTTGTGAGTGCAGTGATGCATGTTGCACATTGCACCTTTAATGCACAGGAAACAAAGGTCATTTATGCATGCAGGAATAGATAAAGAAGCTATCAGCACAGGAACTTCCAAAGAACTGGAAGAAGAGGATATACGATACTGGTCAAAGGCCACCGCAGCAGAAAAGTTTGAGACAATCACATACTTAAGGGAATGCTTTTATGGGTCTGAAGCAACTACCGGAAGACTTCAAAGAGTTTATACAGTTTTTAAACGATCATAAAGTTCACTACCTGCTTCTAGGCGGATGGGCTGTTGGACTCTATGGGAATCCGAGGGCGACAAAAGATATTGATTTCCTGATAGCAACAGATGACGCGAATATCAGAAAACTGCAGCAGGCACTCCTTGCATTTGGGGCACCAACTGTGGAAAGCAAAGTTTTTCAGGAAAAAGGCAATGTGTTCCGAATGGGTAGAACTCCAATACAGATTGACATAATTAACGAAGCAGATGGAATCAGCTTCAACAAATGCTATGAGCATAGAAATATCATAAGAATTGATAATGTCGATATTGCCACTATATCCAGAGATGATCTAATAAAAAACAAAAAGGCTTCCGGGCGGCTCAGAGATTTAGCCGATATAGAATTCATCGAAAACCAGGAACGAACTGACCTGCACTAATCATCTGACAGTGCTTTTACTGTATTCTGCTATGTTCGAGGGTGCGCTATCATTCAAGGAGGGGCGTTGAAATATTTCATACTGATGCTTTTGCCTGCTTACCTGTCCGCCCATCCGCACATGTTCATAGATACGGAAATGGAAGTAAGGCTGCGGGATGATATACTCAATGGCATAGAAATAACATGGCATTTCGATCCAATGTTCACAGCAGCAATAACCACTGATTTTGACAGCAACGGAGACGGTCGATTTTCCGTTGGAGAAACTGCGGAAGTCTTCTCCAACGCATTTTCCAACTTGGAGACTTCCGACTATTTCACATTTGTGAATATCGACGGGCAGACATACTCGCCCGCACAAATCGAAGAATTCTCTGTTTTCATGGAAGAAGGGGCACTGGTTTACCGATTCTTCTGCCCTTTCAACATTCGCATAACCAATGGTGTTTTCAGAGTTGCCATCTATGACAGCACATACTACTGTGATATTCTCTACTGCGAGGGTTCTCCCATTACAATCAACGGCCCTGGAAGTGAAACTGCTCAATTTGAAATAGAGCAGAATAACGACATCACAATATCCTACGGTGGAAGTATCTCAGTTTCCAGAGAAGGCAGCAGCTACTCCGGCACAGCATACCCCCAGCAGCTTGTCGTCTATCTGAATTCAGACTGATATGAAACCTGCTCTGTTCCTGCTTCTGCTGCTGCTCTGCATTCCCTCATTCGCCCAGCCCAACCCCTTTCTGTCCGGGGGCTCATCCGGAGAATCGGAAACCACAGTCGGTACACCTGCCGGCCCGTCCACATGGCCGGTAATCGAGACCCTTCTTGCCAAAAGCGCTGCTGCACAGCGAACGCTTCAGAGATCAATTGCTGACACCATGACAGATGTCAATGAGACCGGCAGTATGAAAAGTATCTGGCTTCTTCTCTGGATATCATTTTTTTTCGGCGTTCTTCACGCAATCGGCCCCGGACACAGGAAAGCAGTTCTCGTGGCATACTTCATGGGAGAAGGTACAAAACCTCTCAAGGGAATACTGACAGGCTTTCTTCTGGCTATGGTACATGCAGCAAGTGCCATTGTCCTCGTGGGCGGCTTCTATTTGTTCACAACCAGTTCTCTACTGATTTCTGTTGATAAAGCACAAAATCTTCTGTTTCCTCTCACATACGGAATCATACTTATCCTGGGCATCTGGATGATTGTACAGGGAATCAGGAATTACCGCTCAAAACAACACATAAAGAAAAATGACAGAGGCCTGGGAGGGCTGATCCTATCCGGACTTGTCCCCTGTCCGGCGGCATCTGCGATAATGATACTGGCCGTTGCCGGTAAAGCCCTGCCGGTTGGAATTCTTTCGGTTACCGCAATGTCTCTGGGCATGGGAGTTCTTCTGG
>JAUVIS010000208.1 GCA_030592635.1 Candidatus Fermentibacteraceae bacterium
AATCCGGGATACAGAAGGGAATGATGAGAGTGATGAGAGAACAGGAGCAAATAAAGTGTTAGAAAAATTTAGAACCCTGATAGTAACACTGCTGTGGTGGGTTGTTCTCCTCTTTGACGCACTCATTTTCGCTCTTCTGCTTGTGGTTCTGCCGAATCGTTTTCGCAATAGCATTGCGCTTCGGACCGCCTCAAGACTGCTTTTGAAGGCAGCCGGGGTAAAGGTACGGGTAAAGGGACTGGAGAACGTTATCACGGATAAACCGCAGATCTTTGTATCCAATCATGTTAGCTGGTTTGATTCTTTTGTTCTTTGTTCCGCTCTTTCTGTTCCTGTAACATTCGCGTCTAAAAAGGAAATGTTTAAAGTGCCTGTTTACAACTATATTATGAAGCGTCTGCATTTTATATGTGTGGACCGTGAAAGAACTCGTGATGCGGTAAACAACATAGAGAACGCTATCGGAATATTTGACTCGGGGCTGTCCCTGGCGGTTTTTCCGGAGGGAACCACCAGCAGGACAGGGGAACTTGGATCTTTCAAGAGAGGTGCTGTTCTTCTCGCGGCGAAAACGCGAATCCCGGTTGTACCGGTTGCCGTGGCCGGTACCCGCAAAATAAGGCTTCGGAAAAGTCCCTGGATTCACTATGGCGTTCAAACTGAAGTAAGAATTCTGGAACCTGTTGAAGCATACAGTTTAGACAGACAGGAACAGATGAATACTGTGAAAACCATTAGAGAAAAAATAGAAAAGAGTCTAAAGGATATTGCAGGTGAAAGGTAACTCCATACCATCGGGAAGAATCGGTCTTGCTCTGGGAAGTGGATCGGCTCGCGGGTGGGCTCACATAGGAGTGATTCACGCTCTGGAAGAAGCTGGTTTCACTGTTGACTGCGTGGCCGGCACAAGTATCGGCGCATTGGTGGGCGCGGTTTATTCGTCCGGTAAATTATTCGAAATGGAGGAAGCAGTTCTTCGACTGGACAGAAAGCAAATTCTCATGTTCAGTGATGTTGTTCTTCCCAAATCAGGTCTCATTGATGGCAGGAAGATCACAAATCTTATCGAGAAGTATGTACTTGATACTTCTCTGGAAGACCTTCCCCTTCCACTTCGCATTATTGCGACAGATCTGACCACAGGCGGTGAAGTTGTGCTGCAAAAAGGGAATATTGTCGAAGCAGTCAGGGCAAGCTTCTCTCTTCCCGGAGTGTTTATCCCGGTTCGGAAAGACGGTAATCTTCTGGTTGACGGCGGTCTGGTTAATCCTGTTCCAGTAAGCGCTGCGAAGAATATGGGAGCGGACTTTGTTATAGCGGTTGATCTTAACAGTGAGATGGAGTCCGGAAGCGGGCAGAATATCCCGGCGGATACGGGTAAAACACGGGGAAGATCGGGAGATGCTGTTGCTCAGGTGGACAGGGCAATATCTGTGCTGAATGAGAAGTTTCGACTTCTCGATATACCAACAGTGAGTTACATTAAGCAGAAGATGGCAAAAGACTCTTTTCCAGGCATTTTTGAGATATTGATGACATCTGTCAAGATAATGAAAAGACGGATCGCGCATCTTAGTATGGAAGCCAATCCTCCGGATATACTTATTCAGCCCGATCTCGGGCATATAAATCTTATGGGTTTTTACTACGCGGAAGAAATTATTGCTGAAGGATATCGGGCTGCCGTGGTTGAGCTTGCCGGATGGAGAGATGCGAATATGGAATCAGTTGTTGACGACGGTAGCACGCAATAGTTATTTGTCAAACAGCCCCATGGTTTTAAGACTGATGATTTCGCTTTCCGTCACTATGAAATGATCCAGTATTTTGAAATCCATGTCTTCCCCCAGCTTTATCAGTTTTCTTGTCAGTGCCATGTCTTCCCGGCTTGGATCGGTTTTACCGCCCGGATGATTGTGAACCAGTATTACCCCTGCGGCACTGTGGGCTATTACCTTTTCAACAAGGTTCCTGGGGTGAACCTGGGTGTGGTTTACCGTACCGTATTCAAGATCAACTTCTGCCAGAAGAGTGTTGGTGGAGTTCAGGAGAAGAGCGCTGAAGCGTTCCTTTCTAAGGGTACCCAGTCGTTTTTTCAGGTAGTCAGACACTTCTTCCGGGCCTGTTATCTTCGTTTTTACTCCGGGGCTTTCCGACATGGCGTTGATCTGGGTGAAGAGGGAGATCAGTATCGCCGTCGATTTTCCCACGCCATCCACAGACATCAGGCTTGACGGCGGCTGATTGAGGATGTTTTTCAGGCTGCCGAACCGGCTGAGAAGCTCTTCAGACAATCTTCGGGTGTCTTTCCGCCGTGCCGCATAGGTAAGGAGCAGTTCAAGGGCTTCACGGTCTGTGAAGCCCTTTATGCCTGCTCTCAGAAAACGCTGTCTCAGTCGCCCTCTGTGTCCTTCCATTATTTTTCCAGATAAACAGTGGTGGAAGGGAAGGCGAAATCGAGTCCGAGTTCTTCAACAACGCGCATGATCTTCAAATTGAGAATCTGCCTGCTCTGGAGGAACTTTGAATAGTCGGTTGTGCGTATGAAGAACAGCATTTCAACATTCAGCGAGGAGTCGCCGAAGGTGGAGAAATGAACATTGGCTCCCTCGTGTTCAGCCATTTCATCCTCTTCCAGCATCTTTCTGAGAGAGTCTACAAGCTGCTGCATCTTTGCCGCTGTAGCATCATAGGTAACACCGATTGTGATGGTGCATCTGCGCATTGGTCTTTTCGAGAGGTTGTCTATGGTGGAATCAACAATCTCCTTGTTCGGGATAGTCACCAGTGTTTTTGCAACAGTCCTGATTCTTGTTGATCTCAGCCCCACTTCCTCGATGGTGCCGTTTATGCCTCCAACCTGAACGAAATCGCCCACCATGAACGGGCGGTCAAGGAAGAGAGCGATGGACGCGAATATACCCGCAATGGAGTCCTGGGCGGCAAAAGCAAAGGCCAGACCTCCGATACCCAGACCGGCGATGATACCGGAAACCGGATAACTCTTGAGCTGCATGAAAAATACGATACCAATTGCTGCGACTGCCACCTTGGCAAGTTTTCTGAGAACCGGAATAAGCTGATCGTCAAG
>JAUVIS010000133.1 GCA_030592635.1 Candidatus Fermentibacteraceae bacterium
CCCGCTCTCATATTCATGTCTCTGATCGCCATGGCTGTTCCTGAGTTCATAGCTTTTTCCCAGGCGATACTCACCGCGAGAATTCTTGCCGGAAGCGGTATCTCATCCCGGAGTTTTTCAGCGGGACCTGTACCGCCCCAGTGTTCTGTCATCCATTGAATGGCTTGAATTGTTATTTCGGGCAGGGAGAGTTGAGGGGCATAGTCTTCCTCATAATTGTTAAGCGGGGATATCATGTGAAGCAGACCGGCAAGGCGCATACAGTCCTCGTACCAGTGATCCGTATTCATTGCCCGGCAGAGTGCTGTGGCAGTGGCGGCGACTCTTCTGCTGAAACCGGCAAAATCGCTGTTGTTCTGTTCAACAAAAGAAATCATTGTTTCCATTGAATCCCAGGATGTTTTTCTCATTCTCTTTTCTGCTTCAAGACTGGTGAGGACGGGAACAGCCCTGTTGAGAAATGATTCCATGTAAGCGGGAATTGTGGAGTTGAAGGAGTCAACCCAGATTCTGAGACCGGTACTGTGTTGAATGTTTACAGCGTTCTCCGTGTTCCACTCTTTGCCTTCAAAATACTTCAGTGCTTTCCACTGAACGGCTGCCCGGCAACCCCAGGCGCCGGAAACAGCTCTGCTGAGTATTCTCAGGGCGTCCATCTCCGATGATGCTGAAAACAGGTTGCCGGAAAGCTCCTTCAGCCTCAACACCGTTTCAAGTTCATCAGTTATTTCATGGGTTGATCTGTTCTGTTTCAGATTGATGCCGTGGACAACAAGCATTGAGAACAGTCCGAAGGTACAGGACATCAGTATCTTTATTGTATTTTCACCTCTGAGAACCGCCAGAGCGCAAGGCACGGCCAGCAGAAGGATGAAGGTATTCAAGACGAGGTTCTTTTTCAGAATGTCAGTAAATATCCTTTTCCGGCCACCGGAATAGTACACTGAGACGCATCTCAGCAGCGTAACAGGGACAACTGCCGCAACCATCCCGAGGTAGGCGGGAATTGTTCCCGGATCGGCTCGGAATTCGGAAACAGTCCAGTACACAAAGGAACTGAATCTCAGTAGAAACGCGAAGGATACCCCTTGAAAAACTGCCTCCTGTATTTCGGAAGAGAGTCTTTTTTCCATCCTGATGGAATTGAAAATGCTTCCGGTGAAAGCCAGAAGGGCAGTGACGGGATAGATCAGAGAAGGACTGTTCCAGGTTGCCAGGCAGACGATAACAGCAGGCTCAATCCCGATTCTGTCACTGCTGTCTGACGAAAGCACAAAAATCCTGGATAACAGGATTCCCGCGGAAGCGAGGAGAAGAAGAATAAGAGATTCGGCGGAGTCTGTATGTCTCTGCTGCACCGGTGGAAAAACAAAGAATAGTGAAGTCAAAGCAAGTGCTGCTATAAGGTATCTGGTTTCAGATCTCACTGTAAAAGTTCCTCCAGTGCGTCAACAACGGTGGCATCAAAGTATGTTCCCCTGTACCTCTGTATTTCCAGCAGGGCGCTCAGATCGGCTTTGCCCGGGTGATAGGCTCTGGGGGAAGTTATTGCATCAAAGGCATCCGCCACCGCAACTATTCTCGCGCACAGGGAAATGGAGGAACCGGAAAGACCTTCCGGGTAGCCGCTCCCGTCTATGTGCTCGTGGTGCTGGAGAACTATCGCCGAAGCCTCATTATACCTCTGCATCACTCCAAGAAGTTTTGCTCCGGCTTCGGGGTGGCATTCTACGATGTTTCTTTCCGCACGGGTAAGAAGGCCTTTTTTCATTATCAAACTGCCGGGAACAGCAAGCTTTCCTATGTCGTGGAGTAAAGCACCAACCCTCAGTTGCAGAATTTCACTTTCGGGAAGCCCCAGAATCTCAGCAAGCTTCATTGCCATTCGCGAAACTCTAATGGAGTGGTGGTGCGTATCGGAGTCTTTTCTGTCCGCAAGCTGCACAAACATTATCGCCGCGCCCAGAAACGCGTTCTCCAGTCTCCGTCTGCTGAACGAGGCTTTCCAGACATTTTCCAGTAGCTCCAGAGTTTCCTTCAGGTCAGCGTTTTCCAGGGATTTCAGTTCAGCGGCAGCATCTCCTCCAGCGATAAACACAGATTTTTCTGTGGAGACCACATGCCACTGCCCGCGTTTCTCAATCCTGTAAGGGTTGCCGGGAACTTCGGGAACCTTAATGGCGGCCGGTTTTCCCCCCATTGTCCAGACATGAAGACCATCCATGAAAAAAAGCGGAAAGCTGTCATCATTGTTGTAAAGAGAGCTCACAAGTTTGTTCTGCAGAGACAGTGTCCTGATTCGCCCTGTGTATATGCGGAGGCTGCTGCGTGAGCGAAAATCATATATGAGGGAGAGCAGCATGACGCACAGAACCAGAAATCCTCCGGCAAAACCGTCTTCAATAAAGAAGAACCGGATGATACAGGCGAGTATCCCGTTTATGAGCCAGGTTGCGGAGACCATCGCCAACGATTGCAGTGAGAATAGGCGGGTGCCTGCAAGAAAAAGAATCTGGAGGAGAATCCCCGCTGGAATCATTAGCAGGCTTTTCGGACCAATATCAGCACTGGTTGAAACTGTTGCGGCAAAAAGAACAGCCACAGGAATGTAACTCAGAAGGAGAAATCTGGTTTGAGTGGATTTCCAGTGAAGAGACAATAACGGAGCAATAGAGGCCAGGGCGGTTAGAATGCCGGGGATGGTTCCACCAAAGGAGAACGCCAGCCAGGACAGCGCGGGGAAAAGAATCAGAGCACCGCTTCTCATCTCAAGTACCAGAAAAGATGAAGCAACAGCAGAAAGGCATATCAGCGCCGATACAGCTCCATTTTGCGACACTGCGCCAACCGCCCCCGCCAGCAGCAGGCCCGGGACAAGGTGAGCAGCAAGCTGTCGACTGTCTCTTTTCTCTATCGGAAATCCTCCGCTGGTTGAAACAACAGGTGAAGCAATCGTTTTTTCATTATAGTAAATGAGGTCTCGGAGTCAAAGGTCAAAAGAATGGAGTTCATTTGCGAGTTCTTCTTGTTCAATCTCCGGTGGGTCGGAGAGAGGCGCCGATTTATCCAATCGGTCTTGCCTGGCTGGCCGGGGCGCTCAGTGCCCATGATTGCTCAGGGATAGATCTGAGCCTGGAAGAGTTGCCCGACGAAGCTCTGAAAACAAAGCTTGAAAGTTTTAAACCCGATGTGGTTGCAGTTTCAGTAAGGAACATTGACGACAGTTCATATCCGGTCACACACTGGTATCTGGATTCCTTCGGAGAGATAATGGATGTTCTGAATAACTGGAAGGGTACTGTTATTGCCGGGGGAGCTGGTTTTTCCATTTATCCTGAGAAAATAATGGAACTCTGGCCCGGGATTGACATCGCGGTGATTGGTGAGGGAGAGCTTGCTCTGCCTTTGATTCTTGACCACCTGAACGGTGCTCCCGAGCCACCATGGCTGCATGAAGGCATCGCAAAACCACCCAGACCGGCTCTTGAAGGCAGACACCTTCCGGATTACAGCATTTTTCCGGCGGCAGATTATCCCGGCAAAGGTTCAGTGGGGGTTCAGACAAGAAGAGGATGTGTTTTCAACTGCGCTTACTGCACCTATAAATCGTTGAGCGGTAATGGTTTTCGGATGAGAACCATAGAGCATGTTCTGCGGGACATCAAGGAGATAGCAAAGCAGGGTTTTGACAGTTTCATGTTCGTTGATTCGGTGTTTGATCATCCACGGGATTACTACACGCAACTGGTAACCGCTATTTCCGATGCTGAGAATGTTCCGGCGTGGGGAGCGTGGCTGTCTGAATCCGTGCCGCTGGAGAGCCTTGAAAACCTCTACAAAGCCGGCTGCAGGTGGGTCGACTTCTCTCCTGATGTTATAACAGAAAAGGGTTGGAAGCTTATGGGGAAGGGGGGATCTCTCAAGCGGCTGTGGCCTGCGGTGAAACAAGCCAGAAGGGTCGGATTGACAGTGGGAGTGAATTTCTTCAGCGCGTCTCCGGGAGAGAATTTTTTCGCTCTGGTACAGAAGTTCTTTTTCATGGCAAAAGCAAGGGTTCTTCTCGGCTGGGGGAATACATTCATAAACATCGGCACGATAAGACTTTACAAAGGCGCTCCGTTATCAGAGAAGCTGTATCCCGGCGAGGAACTGTTCCTCCCTGTGTTTTACAGACCTCGTGGACTGGCTGATATGTTAATCAGAGCCTTTCAGTCCATCCGCAGAAGGCGCGGATGAGCGGGGCATTCAGAGCCGGGCTTGTGGGGTGGCCGGTATCTCATTCTCTCTCGCCTGCGATACACTCCCTCTTCATGAGGCATTTCGGTGTAGACGGTACTTACGAGCTGTATCCTGTGGAACCTGGAAACCTGACGGCATTTGTAACCGGGCCCGGAAGCGGAAGATTCACAGGTTTGAACATAACAGTACCCCACAAGATTGCCGCCATGAAACTGTGTGATTCTCTTTCTCCTTCGGCTGAATCAGCGGGAGCGGTAAATACTCTTGTTTTTGAACCGGAGGGGTTGAGAGGCTGTAACACTGATATTACCGGATTCAGAGCTATGACCCGGGATCTTCCAACTCCTTTTTTCGTTATGGGAAGGGGAGGAGCCGCGGCTGCCGTTTCCGCAGCGATAAACAGCTCGGAGGTGATTCTTCTGGCCAGGGGCGAGGTTATCCCGGAAGCGAATCGGCCCGCGATGGCTACAGTGGTTAACGCTACTCCGCTGGGATGGAACGATGATGATGTCTTTCCTTTTGAAATTCCGGAAGGCTGGTGCTTTGCGGATCTCAACTACAACCCCTGCTGGAGGTGGCGGAATCGTCTGAACACCCGGGTAATTACCGGAGAAAAGATGCTTGTTGAACAGGCTGCGGAATCATTCAGGCTATGGACCGGTTATACTCCCGGAGAGGATTTGAAAAGAAAAACACTCGAAAGGATCAGGGGAAAACTCCATGAAGACAGAAATAACCCGCAAGTGGATTGAGGAAAGACTGAAGAGTGGTTTTCGGCGGGACGATCTCAAGTCCATTCTTACCAGCAGCAATGATGAGGCTGAGCTTATTTACGAGGCAGCCAGAGAAATAAGAGATGAAATATTCGGTAAAAAAGCCTTCATCAGGGCAGTGGTCGAATATGCCAATTCCTGCAGATGCAGCTGCCTTTACTGCGGTATGCGCCTGAATAATCCGGATGGTATCAGATTCTCGCTTGACCATGATGAGCTGCTCGCAATCGCCCGGCAGGCTTACAATAACGGAATCAGAACCTTTTTTCTTCAGGCGGCTGAAAGTGAATCCAGGGGTGCCGAATGGCTCAGGAATGTTATTGCCGATGTGAAGGATCTTGGAATGGGAGTGCTTCTGTGTGTGGGAGTTCACCAGGAAAGTGATCTTGACCTGTGGCGGGAGGCTGGCGCGTATAAATTCATACTCAAGCATGAAACTGCCGACAGAGAGCTTTTCGAGAAGATGAAGCCCGGTTTTACCCTCGAAGGCAGAATTGAATGGCTCAAGACTCTGCGGAAACATGGTTACCATATAGGTTCCGGTCCTTTACTGGGGCTTCCAGGGCAGACAATTGATTC
>JAUVIS010000029.1 GCA_030592635.1 Candidatus Fermentibacteraceae bacterium
CAACCTGGGTTCGCAGGGCAGTTCTTCGCGGGATTGGATATGCCGGCTGGCATGATGGTCTTCACTTTCTGAGGAGCAGAGCCGCAGGCAGAGCCTCCGGCGCGAGAATAAATACTTCCCGGGAGAGGAAGGCTGCCCTGGAGGGTATTTCTCTGCTGGGTCCTGCGGAAGAAGCAGGATTCCTGGCGGGGTTATGCAATTCCGCGGGATATTATCCGATGGAGGAAGCTTACAAAGCTCTCTGTTCAGTTGGAACCGATGCGGCGGCAGAGGAAGTCATCAGACGAGACGGGATCATACCCGGGATTCTCAATCTGACCGGTATAAGTCAGCCAAACCTGAGGAAACTTGAAACCATTGCGGCAAGATCACTTTCAGAGAATGATATGGTCACGGCAGGAGCTTTGAGATTCTTTGAGGGTTTCTCTGTAGATTTGAGCTATTCTACCGGTTCGGAACTCCGAAACTGTCTGGGCAGTTTCTCCGGGGATCTGTTCCGGAGACTTGTGATTCTGCTGGACAGCAGAGGGCTCGCTGCCGACAGGTCATGTATCGCCAGGGTGGCAAGCAGAATTGATTCAGGGCAGCAGATAGGCACTTCAGCTCTCACTGCCTTTCTGGGGTGGGTATCACGCAGGGGAGGAGTTTCTCCGGAGTGTCTGCTTAAATCTTTTTTGCGGGGAGACAGAAGGGCTGTAACCGCCTCGGCCGCTCTTGCTGTCCGCTCCCTCGCCTCAAGGGACTTGACGCGGATTGGAAAAGGAGAAACAATTGGCTAGTCACTATTTTGTGAAGGGTGATTAATGAGTGAAACGGTGCAGGAACTCCTGTCCAAACTGCGTATTGCTGATGAGCCTCAGCTTTCTGCTTTTCTGCCGGATCCCGAAGGGCAGAACATAATCCTCAGGAATCTTCCATGTGCATTGATTGTACTGGATTCCGAAGAGGGTGCTGTTCTCGAGTTGAACGACTATGCCCTGGATCTTCTGGGTGCGCAGAGATATTCTCTGATCGGCAGAACTTTGAAGTCGGCTGGTCTTTCAATGGAGATGAACAGCGAATCCGCTATAGCTTCTCCTGGAAATCCCGCGAAGGGATATATCAAAGATTCAAGCGGAGTTTCCATTCCTGTTCTTTTGCTTCAACGCAGGGTGCTGCTGAACGGCCGGAAAGCTGATGTGATTCTCCTGATAGATTCAACCCTTATAGGGGGAAGCAGAACAGCCGAGGCCAGCTTTGACCTTTTTAAGAGGGCGCTTGCGGAATCGAAAGCCGCTTACATTTTCGCAGGTATTACCGGTGGAACATTTGAAAGAGATCTTCAAGTGATTGAGACAGGAGGTGAGCTTCCTGCTGAAATCAAAGAGAAAGCTCTTCCAGGCCTATCTGTCTCTGATATATTTTCGCCTGTCAATGCGGCGAGAATTGTAGAGAACGCAATAATTCTCTCCAGGAACGGCGGGGAGAAAACCCTTGATCTTAAAGAGTGCAGGTCACTCAAAATGTATGCTGATTCCGGCGGACGGGTTCTTATAGTATTTCCACCCGAGGATGAAGAAAGAAAAGCCATCAGGGCAATAACAACCCGGTTGAGTTCAGGGATGAAAAGAACAGTTTTGTATATTGCTTCCAGTGAATCCGCCAGAAATTCAGGGAAGGAAATGCTGGAGATGATAGGCTTCCATGTTACTGACATGGAATCACCAGCGAGCGCCCAGATAATATTCGATGAGAATCCGGGAAGATTCCACTTTGTGGTTTGCGAGGAATTTACAGATGATCCTGATCTTCTCGGTTTAGCCGTTGAGCTGGAAAATGCCGGAATCGGACTTGTGCTGGTAACAGACGAAGGATTTGATTACAGCGACGACTTGAAAATTGCGAAAGTCTCTCCTCCCCTGAGTATTAATCTTCTGGCCTCTGCGGTTTCTCAGGTCACAGGTTGAGAAACTGTTAAAGTGAAATCTCTCTGGCTGACTGATATCCATCTTGAATTTCTGGACGATGCAGGCCTCACCGGCTTCATGGCTGAGTTACGAAGAAAGAACGCGGATGCCGTTCTCATATCAGGCGACATTGCGCAGGCGCCAACTGTGGAAGAGTTCCTTTTACAGATGGAGCGGGAACTTCAAGTGCCGATCTACTTTGTTCTCGGCAATCACGATTTCTACAACGGTTCCATCTCCGGTGTAAGGGCTGCCATAACAGATATGGTTAAGAAATCACATTATTTAAACTGGCTCAACATCAGCGGTGTTGTCAATTTGAGTCCGGATACTTCTCTTATAGGGCACGACGGCTGGGGAGACGCGGGCTACGGCGATTATCACAATTCCCCGGTCAGGCTGAATGATTTTCTTTTAATCTCCGAGTTGTCCGGGCTTTCCAGCAATGAGCTTTTCAATAAACTTCAGCAACTCGGGGATGAAGCCGCGGAGCATTTCCGCAGGGTGTTGCCTGAAGCTCTTCAGTCGGCTGACCATGTCGTGGTTTTGACACACATTCCTCCATTCGCTGAGGCTGCATGGCACGAGGGAGACTACTGTGATTCCCACTGGCTTCCATTCTTCTCATGCAGGGCCGCGGGGGATGTGCTGGTTGAAGAAATGAGAAAGCATCCTGACAAACGAATGACTGTTCTCTGCGGTCATACACACAGCCGCGGAACCTCTGAAATCCTGCCGAACCTGACTGTCTGCACAGGAGAAGCGCACTACGGGCATCCCGCAATTCAGAAGATCCCTGCCTTCTGCACTGATTTGTCTTGATAACGCAGCTCAATTGTGTATACACATAAGGAACAATGGAGGTTGAGTATGAGATTTCTCAGTGTACGTGACTTACGGGGTAAATCAGCTGTTGACGAAACAAATGTTGAGAAAGCACTGACTGCATGGCGGCAGATTCGGGCAATGCAGGCTGTAGCAGCCATTCAGCAGGCATCCATGTGTCAGGGAACCGACAGCATTGGTACTGACAAAATAGATGCTGAAATCAAAGAGAGTCGGAGGATGCGCAGGAAACACTGCTCATGAGAATAGTTGTGGATACCAATGTGATGGTTTCCGGTTTGATAACTCCTTTTGGACCTTGCGGAGATATTGTCCGTATGGTAGTGCCAGATTATCTCACTTTGTGCGTGGATTTCAGAATCCTGTTTGAATACAAAGATGTTCTTAAGCGTCCTCGACTCAAGATTGATCATAAACTGGTTGATTCGATTACGAGGTACATTGAGAGTACTTCTGAAATCCATGGTACAGTACCATTGAAGGAGTCTCTTCCAGATCCGGACGACTGCCAGTTTCTTGAAGTGGCAATTTCATCAAAAGCCGAATACCTTGTTACCGGCAATCTGAAACATTTCCCGTCGAATCTGCGATGTGGTGTGAATGTTTTATCACCTCAAGATTTTCTTGATGCAACAAGGTCAGTGTAATGGATAACTGGTAAAAGCAGAAAAAGGAAATTCCCGAAGGCAGTGGTACCGGAGGAGGGACTTGAACCCTCACACCTCGAAAGGTAACGGATTTTGAGTCCGTCGCGTCTGCCATTCCGCCACTCCGGCACGAAGGTGGAATTTAATTCATGTCTTGTCCTTCGGCAACCTTGACAAAATGGCCGAAACCGGGTAAATTTCGCCTTCAAAGGGCCCATAGCTCAGTTGGCTAGAGCCACCGGCTCATAACCGGTCGGTCCCTGGTTCGAGTCCAGGTGGGCCCACCATACGGGTATTTTACTAGAAGGGCGGGTAGCTCAGTTGGTAGAGCACAAGCTTCACACGTTTGGGGTCGCAGGTTCGATCCCTGTCCCGCCCACCAGAAAAGCGGACACCTCCATGGTGTCCGCTTTTCTGTATCCATAGAGATCGGATGGCTGTATCATGGAAGAATTTGTAGCACAACTTCTTGATCTTCAGGACTGCGACCGAAGTATCGACAGATTGAAAGCTGACCTTGAATCAATCCCGCGTGAGGTGAAGATACACCGGAAGGATACCGAGGGGCATGAGGCAAAATTCAGCCTGTTCAGAGACAGTCTGGATGATATCAGAGACAGGCAGGATAAACTTGCCGGGGATCGCAGGGATAGTGTCACCAGGGTCGCTGACTACAAGAGCAGGCTTATTTCATTGAAATCCAATTCAGAATACACTGCCATGCTGAAGCAGATCACTCATACTGAAAAGATGATTGACCGGATTGACAACATGATAATAGAGGCCATGTACGAAGAAGACGAAGCTTTACTGGCTCTCGAAAAAGCTCTGAAAGAGCGTGACAGGGCAGTGAAAAGGTCCGGGATTCGTGAAGAAAGTCTGAAGGAAAAACTCCGCGAACTCGAAAACAGCCTTGGTTTAATGGAGGTTCGCCGTGCTGAAATCGCCGCGAAGGTGGATCCGAAACATTTGAAAATGTATGAGAAGTCAAGAAGTGCGGGACACAGAGAAGTCGTTACCGGCGTAAAGAACGGTTCATGCGGAGGCTGTTTAACAAAAATACCTCCACAGAGTACAGGCGAGATCAAAGGCGGAAAAACATATACCTGTCCCCTCTGCGGCAGCTATGTTGTCTGGACCTCTGACAGCTCTTTTTAAATAGTGTAGAATATAGAGAAGGTATCCGGCCGGGTGGGCGGTCGCGGGGCTCCATGAGGGTTTCGAGGAAAGTCCGGGCTCCACAGGGCAGGACGCAGGGGAAATCCCTGGTGCAGTAATGCAGGGACAGTGCCACAGAAACGATTCCTGAGCCGGTTTCCGGTCTCAAGGGTGAAAAGCAGGCAAACCCCGTCCGGTGCAAGGCCGAATAGGAAGAGCAGCCTCTCGGGGCTGGGGGGCGGCCCGTCCCTTCCGCTCTTCGGGTTGGCCGCTGGAGGTGTCCGGTAACGGGCACCCGAGATGGATGGCCGTCACTGTTTTTTTAAGCAGGACAGGACCCGGCTTACAGCCCGACCGGATACCCCGGCATGACAGGAAGTGAATTGAAATACAAATGGTTACCGAGACCCGGGACACACACGGAAGAGAACTCGCGTTACGAATCCATGGGTTTTCCCGACCCTGTTGAGGCTCTTCTTCAGAGACGGGGTTTCGGATCCGGATTTATTTACTCGGATTACGGTGAACTGTCCCCCTGGGATGCTTTACCCGGTACCGGCGAAGCCTCTCTTATTCTGGAAAAGGCAGTCAGGAACAGTGAACTCATTTTTGTTCACGGAGATTTTGACGCTGATGGCATTACTGCCGCAGCCACCGCAATTCGTGTGATAAAGGCCCTCGGCGGAAAGGCGCAATTCTATATGCCGTGCCGTTTCAGGGAGGGATACGGTCTGGGCGAAACGGCGGTGAGGAAATGC
The DNA here is from genome assembly GCA_030592635.1 of Candidatus Fermentibacteraceae bacterium. Classification (GTDB taxonomy): domain Bacteria; phylum Fermentibacterota; class Fermentibacteria; order Fermentibacterales; family JCC-6; genus Sabulitectum. The sequence continues at coordinate 5,356 of JAUVIS010000029.1, forward strand.
ATTGAAAGCGGTGCGCGGGTACTTGTTACTGTGGACTGCGGAATAACCGCGGTAGAAGAAGTCGCTGAGCTCAGGAAGGCCGGCGTAAAGGTAATAATTACAGATCACCATAAACCCTCGGAAGTTCTTCCCGGGGCGGACGCTCTGGTTGATCCGGAGCTTTCTCCGGAAAACAGCGCTCCATGGAGATACCTTTCCGGAGCGGGAGTCATTCACTTTGTTCTCCGCGGACTTGCGGACAGGATGGGTGCCGGCGACATTCAGGAACTGGAACCTGATCTTGTTTCCATTGGAACTGTTTGCGACATGGTAAGTCTGACGGGGGATAACAGGATTCTGGTTAAACGCGGTCTCAAGGTACTCAGATCAAATCCTTCTCCGGGGATTCAGGCTCTTATAAGAGCTTCCGGAGTGAAACAACCTGAGCTTACCGCGAGGGACATAGGCTTTGGCCTCGGACCGATAATCAACTCTTCCGGCAGGTTGACACATGCGGATGAAGCTGTGAATCTTCTACTGGAAACCGAACCGAGACTTGCTGAGGAGATGGCTTCCGCCCTTGAGAGAGTAAACAGGAAAAGAAGGGATATTGATTCCACAGTGTTCACCGAGGCTGGCATGTTACTGGACAATACAGATGCCCGTGTGGCTGTTGCCGCCTCGGATCTCTGGCATCCCGGGGTCATAGGGATTTCAGCTTCCAGACTGGCCAGGCAGTTGAACAGGCCGGTTATCCTCATCGCCTGGGACGGGGACAACGGCAGAGGGAGCGCCAGAGGAGTTCAGGGAATGCCGGTTTATCCCATTCTTTCCGGAGCGATGAAAGAGGGCCTGCTCCTGAAGTTCGGGGGACATGATCAGGCGGCGGGGCTTTCAATTGAAAAAAGTATGTACCGGGAATTCAAATTATTTGTGGAGTCTCTGGCACAGTCTCTGTACAGGGAAGTGTCCAGACCTGTTCTGTACATTGACGGGGGGCTGAATCCGGAAAACTGCAACGGCGGTGTTCTCAGCGCTCTGGAGGATATGGGCCCGTTCGGTGAAGGCAATCCTGAGCCCGTCTGGATAGCCAGGGGGGTGTACCCTGTATCCTTCAGATCTGTTGGTCAGGATGGAAAACACCTTCAGGTATCTTTTCAGCAGGGCGCGGAAACTCTCCGGGGAATTGGCTTCGGCCTGGGGCACAGAACATCTGAACTCAACCGCATGCTCGATATTGCATTTACGCTTTCCGCTGATACCTGGCGTGGAGGAGACGCGGTACAGCTTATCATAAAGGACATAAAGCCCGCGGCCAGGAGAATGAATTGAGCTTTTCAGAGAGGGTGGCGGCTGCATTCACAGACGGTACCGCGTCGTCTGTGATTCCGAACTACACAGTTCGCCGTGAGCAGGTTGATATGGCTGTTTCTGTGGCGGATCTTGTTGAACTGGAGGGAATATCCGTACTGGAAGCTGGAACCGGAGTCGGGAAAAGCTTCGCTTACCTTATTCCGGCGATTCTTTCCGGCCAGGCCTGTGTAGTCTCAACCGCGACTCTTACTCTTCAGGATCAGCTTATAAGCAGGGATATTCCCATGGCGGGAAGAATACTGGGAGAGACAATCGACGCGGCGGTACTCAAAGGCAGATCGAATTACCTCTGCCTCAGGAAATGGCTTGAGTGGGGAAGTGCTGTAGCCCCCGAGCTGAGAGAATGGGTTGAGGCCGGCAACGGAGACCTTTCATTGTCAGAAATCAAACTTGGCGGCGAAAAGAGAAGAAAAGTCGCGGGCGACGGTCTGGATTGTCTCGGCAGCAAATGTTCTGAGATGCACCACTGTCACTACTACACCGCCAGAAACAGGGCGAGGAAGGCCCGCATTCTTGTGGTAAATCATCATCTTCTCCTCTGCGGTATTGATTCCGGTGACCTGATTCCCGATGCATGGTTTCTTGTTGTTGATGAGGCCCACAGCCTCGACAAGGCAGCTTCGTCCAGCCTGGGCTATTCCCTTTCCGAACCAATGCTGAACAGCGTGTTTGACTCGATTATTCTCAGCGGTCGTACTCCGGAAAAGAAAACCCCGCTTCTGGACAGAACCAGCCTTATCGCAACGCAGATTTCCGATCTGTCTGTCTTCGCGGGAAAAGACGGTGAAGTTGATCTGAATGATATTCTGCCCGGTCTTCAAATCATCGCGGATGCCGCTTCGTCCTTCCGAAAAGAGATAAGCAGTGAGGAAGACCTCGCGGGAGCATCTCAGGCTCTTCAGAGTCTTGAGCGATCTATTCTTTCTCTTACTCAGGTGAACTCGGCAAACTGGTGCTGCTACACAGAGAAAACTGGAAGATATCCCGTTCTGCGCTGTGTCCCTGTTCATCCCGGCTCACTGCTTCGCGATACCCTTTACAGCAGTTTTCCATCGGTTCTTCTCACAAGCGCTACTCTTGCGGCGGGGAATTCATTTTCATATTCAGATTCTCGTCTTGGAGTGCCTGCGGAGGCTGAAAGACGGGTTTTTCCCAGCCCTTTCAATTACCCGAAGCAGTCTGTTCTTGTTCTTCCGGATGACACTCCGGCGCACAACGACCATCAGTCAATCGCTGATGCCGCGTGGAGGATCGCCCGCGAAACAGCAGAAATTCTGAACGGACGCACAATGATCCTTTTTACCAGCTACAGAAACATGGAGCTTTGCTGCGAAGCCGCTGAAAGAAGCCCCCTTGAGGGGATTCCCCTGCTGGTGCAGGGAAAGATGAATCGTTCAGCTATTCTGGACAGATTCAGGGAAGATCCAAGGGCCGTGATTCTGGGAACTGCCAGTTTCTGGGAGGGAGTTGACCTTCCCGGAGAGCTTCTTCAATCACTGATTATTGACAGAATACCCTTCCCCAGTCCGGGTCATCCCTTAACCAGGGCAAGGATGACAGCCCTGGAAGAGCAGGGCAGGAGCAGTTTCGCACTGCTTATGCTTCCGGAAGCCGCCATCAGACTGAAGCAGGGAGTGGGGCGGCTTATCCGTTCAGGTACCGACACCGGCGCAATTTTCATATTGGACAGGCGGATGAGAACGGCAGGCTATGCTTCGATGCTGCTTGCTTCCATGCCCCCCTTCAGACGAGAAAGTCTTGAGGAGGCCATAAGATTTCTGGTGGAACAAGCTGATTGTTCCTGAAGTATCACAGGGGAGTGGCTTGCAGAAATTGAACGGGGTGAACATATTCGGCAGCTCAATAGAGAATGAATGCTATTCCCCCGAGAGGAGAATGAATTGAAGAAAATAACTGTGTTGCTTTCAGCCCTGCTGATGCTTGCCTGTTCCACTGCCCTCGCGGGGGGCTCCGGCGATGCAACTGCTGTTGGAATAATACCTTTTGGATACAGCGATGACGACTCACGCTGGATCAGCGGAAAGCTCAGTGATTTCCTCAGAGATAACCTTGATTCCAGTGAGGATTTTGTTCTGATAAGCGAAAATGATCTTGACGATGCCTTCGAGGACATCGGATTTGATCCGAATCAGTTTCAGTACGGAGTTCCCCCGGAGATGATTGTTGAAGCCGGAGCGGGGATGGAGGCAGACCTTATCGTATTTGGATTCGTGGTTCCCGGCGGCGGAGATCAGTATCAGGTTCTCTGGAATATTGTTGTGATTTCCAGTGCCAACACAATTTCTCCCGCTCCGTCCGAGGTTCAGAAAAACACCGATCCCGTGAGAGATCTTGCCGGTACAATTGTCTCAGAGATCAACAGCCAGGTAGGCGCCAGGGCTTATGAATCTCTGAACATGGCCAGATACCACGGCGCTAACGGCTCATGGAACAGCGCTATTACTTCATATCTTCAGGTTCTGGATGTTGATCCTGAGCATATTGAAGCCATGAACGAGCTTGCAGTTATATACCTGAAGAGTGATGTGGACTCAGTAGCAAGAGCCGAGATTATGTACAATCAGGTTCTCAGTATTGATCCGCAGAACTCACTCGCCATGAGTGGCCTGGGCAGTGTCGCTCTTGACAGCGAGAACTACGAGACCGCAAAAGACTACTTCAACCAGGCCATTGAGGCTGATCCCGATAACACTGCCGCCTACTCGGGGCTTGCCAGAGCTTACACCGCCCTCGGCATGACCGATGCCGCCATCGCAAGCTTTGAGTCCGCTTTGACCGCCAATCCCGGTAACCTTCAGGCCAGATACGCGCTTGGTCTGCTCTATGCGGAGCTTGGCGATTATTCAGAAGCCATTCCTCACATTGAGGCCATTCTTGATGTTCGCCCGGATTACACCAATCTTCGTCTTAAGCTGGCATCGGCATATTCGGAAATCGGAGATTACGGTTCTGCCGCAGATAACGCCATAACAGTACTGGAAGCAACTCCGGATGATACTGATATGGCCCTTTTCGTTGCCAGATATGAGGCCAGGGCCGGAAGAACTTCCGATGCTGTTAACAGACTGAACGGTATCATCGCCTCTACCGGAAGCAGGCAGGCCTACCTTCTGCTGGCAACAGTGTACAGAGACAGCGGGCAGCGCAGTTCCATGCAGACTGTTTTTAACAGACTTCACACTGCTTATCCGGGGGATCCGGTAGCCAACTACATGGTGGGCGCTTTCTATTATCAGAGCGGGAGTTCCAAAGCCCGGGTGAGTGAGCTTGTCTCTTCCAATGTGTCCGTCTGGGAGGGCGCGATAAACGAACTCAGTACTGCCATTACATTTCTTAATCAGGTAACAGGCTACAGAGCAACGCAGGCACAGAACATGGTGGCGGCGGCACGGAATGCTATCAGTCTCTGCGAAGAAAAGATTGACAGGGTTAATCGCTATTCACAGTGATCTGCCGGGCAGTAACCGCATATACAGATGGGGGGGCGCTTTTCAGGCGTCCCTTCCTGAATAGAGAGGTATTTCAGTGGAAGGAAGATTTCTTGACAGGGTTGTAATTACCGTCAAAGCCGGGAAAGGCGGTGATGGTATCGTGGCGTTCCGGAGAGAGGCTTATGTGCCCAAAGGAGGTCCCAGCGGCGGAGACGGAGGCAGAGGCGGACATGTCTGGCTTGAGGTCAACAGGAAGCTTACCACTCTTGTTGATTTTACCAATGGCTCCATATTCCGTGCGGAGAAGGGTATCTCCGGCGGAAAGAACGACATGACAGGCGCTCGGGGGAAGGATCTTGTTCTGCACATTCCTCCCGGAACAGAGGTTTTCAACTTTGATACAGATGAACTGCTTGTGGACATGACTGAGCCGGGCCAGCGTATTCTTATCGCCAGAGGAGGGGAACACGGTCTGGGAAACGCCAATTTCGCGACTCCAGAGAGAAGAACACCGCGTATCTGCACCAAAGGCAGACCGGGCGAAGATCTGAAACTTCGATTTGAGCTGAAACTTATGGCTGATGCCGGTCTCGTGGGATTTCCCAATGCAGGCAAATCCACTCTGGTTTCCAGGATCAGCGCGGCCAGGCCGAAGGTTGCCGGATACCCGTTCACAACCCTCAGCCCATCACTTGGCGTTGTAAAGTTCACTGATGGATTCAGTTATGTTGTAGCTGATCTGCCCGGTCTCATTGAGGGAGCCAGCAGAGGAGTAGGGCTGGGTCTTCGATTCCTTCGTCACGCCGAGCGCAACAGAATCCTGGTGTTTGTACTTTCCCCGGATATGGAGGTTACTCCAGGTGAGCAGCTGTCCACTTTGAGGAATGAACTGCTGGAATACGGCACAGATCTCAAGAGCATCAGCGCCATGGCAGTTCTGTCCAAGTGCGACACAATCACGGAAGCAGAGGAAGAACGACTTCTGGCAACGCTTCCGAAGGGTACAATGCCGTTGAGTTCCGCAACAGGGAAGGGGGTTCAGGAATTTCTGAGAAGACTCGGGAAACTGATCCTCACAGAGAGACGAAAAGATTCAGATCCCTCTTGAAACTGGCACTCCTGGGTCAGCCATCCAGGAGTGAATTGCGCAGACTTCTCTCTGTTGATTCTCCCGAAAAATTAGCCGGGCTGTCTCCGCGGATTGCTGTCGGGAAATCTCTTGCAATCTGCGAAAAACTGGGGGTCAAGGCTGTGTACTTCGGTGGAGACGGGTATCCCGAACAGCTGATGAATATCCCGGATCCTCCGGCTGTTCTGTTCTATAGGGGTAAATTTTCACCTGCTGATCTGCCGTTCGCAGTCGCGGTGATTGGCTCCAGAAGGTGCTCTCTGTACGGCAGAAAAACCGCGCGGAGGCTTTCCATGGAACTGAGCCGGGCAGGTGTCTGCGTTGTAAGCGGTCTGGCCCGGGGAATTGACGGTGAGGCACACAGAGGAGCTCTTGACGGAGGATCGCCCACAGCCGCCGTCATGGGCGGCGGGCTTGATATCATGTACCCGCCCGAGCACAACTCTCTCGCCGAAAGAGTGGCGGCAGGCGGATGCCTGATCTCGGAGTACCCTCCGGGAACCAAACCGGCAAAATACACATTCCCGGAGAGAAACAGAATAATCAGCGGTCTTTCCAGTGCCGTTGTGGTTGTTGAAGCGGGTGAGAGAAGCGGCACGATGATAACAGTGGGTACAGCACTTGATCAGGGCAGGGATGTGTTCGCGGTTCCGGGAGACATAGACAGGTCTTCCACAAGGGGGTCAAACAGGCTCCTGCGGGACGGAGCAGGAATAGTGCTGTCGCCTGAAGAGCTGATAGCGGAACTCGGTCTTAACTCAGTGTCAGCGTCTGTTCCGGCTGTTTCAGATCCAATTCTTGCTTCCCTGGAAAAGAAACAGTCAACGACCGAGCAGCTCTCTCTTGCTCTTGATGAGGATTCCGCGCTGATAAACACAAGGCTTCTGGAACTTGAACTGCAGGGGCTGGTCATCAGAAGACCCGGAGGTTTTTATTCGGGAGTGTGAAGACTTCTTCACACGGATGTTACCCGTGCTTCACATATTCAGGCATGATAAAGTATTCAAATGTGAATAAAGAGCATGCAGTTTGTGGCAATCTTTATGCATGTCTTGTGTGCATGATGAAAAACACAAAGACTGAACGGAACAGACGCGGAGCGGCTATTATGATCGCTCTGCTGGCTGCGGTGGTGGTGATGCTGGCCGCGACTCTTCTTATCGGGCTGACCAGAAGGATGGTAAACGCTCATACGGGCAGGCTGGATGCCGCGCAGGTAACCCTCTCTGAATCAAGCGCGGCCGACGGGCTTGCTTTTCTGTTTTCACAGCAGGGTCCGGGTGTCGCGAGTGAACCTCTGCAATTCGATCTGGCGGGAGTTTCCACAAAGTTTACCCTGCTGGAAACCGGCACAGCGGGAATCAGAAGCGGCTTTTATCCTATAGAGAATGCCTTGAGAGCTGTCATTATCCCTGCCGGTAATCGTCTTATTTCCGCACGGAAAATTGATGAATTCACTGTGCTTGTCACCTTCTTCAGCGGAGAAACTTTTCACCCGACTTCCGAGTTTGTTTTTGAGACTGACCTTGACCCCGTTGCTGGAACACCGTTTCTTTACCAGGGAGAAGAAGGGGCTGTTATTGTCTTTCAGGGAGGCGGCAGTGCCCTTCTCTGCGTGGTTACTTCTGCGGGAGTTCAGGTTCAGACAACGGTTAATTCCGCAGTTCTTTATTCCGGCTTCCGACTCTCCGCGGGGGAATCCTCTGATGGAACACCTCTGCTGATAGTCACAAGAGGTGCCAATCTTGGAATGCTTTACGACTGTGAATCAGGCGAGCCGCAGCACATCGGTTCGCCGGTGGGAACCTGCCCTGTATTTCTTGCCGACGGAAGCATTTTCGGCTCTGTTACCCGGTCGCATTCATCATTCGGCATTGGACATATCGTTGATGTTTTCAATGGAGATTTCAACAACGACGGCAGTGAAGATATGGCATTCGCCACCAGATTCTCCCTTTCCGTATTCTCCGGCGCGACCGGGGATATTTTCCGTACAAGCCCCGGAGGTTCTCTGACTTCCTGGGGAAGTGTAGGGGGCAGAACGGGTCTCTGCGGCATGTGGATGATGCCCGGCGGTCATGAAAAATGGTTCCGCCTGGGGTATGACGGTTTCTCCGAGTTCATTCCGGAGATGAACTATCGTCTGGGCTGGCAGGGAAGATTCTACGGCAGTGGAAATACTCTCGCCGGTTTCATTGACGGAAGCGCTGTTATCGCGTCTTCATCGGGCTACATTCTTGAACTCCTCAGCGGTGAAGTATTTACAGGTGATGCCGACGGCGGGGAAACCGACTTCTTCAGAACCGCCGCGAACGGTGTGGATGCCTGTTTCAATCCGGTAAACGGTGATGGAATCCGACTGGCCTTTTCCACAGTGAACCTGTACAGAGGAAGTGAGACTCAGGGAGAGACACACATATTTTCTATTTATGAATCAGATGGAGAGAGACGGGTTTTTCACAGCCTTGAGGGGCTGGGCTTATGAAAAAAGGCTATACCCTCGCAGAGGTAGTGGTGGCTTCAGTGATAATGCTTGTAGTACTCACCGCTCTGTCAATTGCTTTGATCGCTTTTGTCCGGGGTGGAAGAAATCTTGAGCTTCAAGAAGGCGCGCTGACCCTGGCAAGGGTGGAAATTTCCGAAATTGAAAGACTTGATGAGATACCGGAGCCCGGCAGAACAGAAAGACCTGACACACTCTGGGGGCATCCATATACGATAGAAACAACCATTGGTTTCCAGGGTGAAAACGCCGTTGATGTTTCTGTGGCGGTTTCTTCCGGTGACTCGGTTTCAATAGAGCTGACAAGAAGATTTCACACCGATAGATACACAAACAGACAGGAGATATTATGAACAGTCGAAGGGCTCTCCGGGGAGGAGGGGCGGGATTTACTATAATCGAAGTTGTGATCGCCTCAATCATCCTGGCAATTGTCGTTACGGGGATTGCTTTTTTCTTTTTCAAAATCGTTGAGATGTCCGATCAGATGGATGATCAGGGCAAAGCCCTTGAGTTATGCCGCGAAGGTATCGAGAAGCTTCGCACCATGGATGTTGTATCCATGGATAACGGATGGCAGACTCCCTCGGAAACCATTGAGGGGTATACCCGTTCAATATGGATAGATACTCCGTACGCACAGTATCCGGAAGCAAAACATGTTAAATGCAGAATGACCTGGACAGGCACCAGCGGAGCCGACAGCTTGAGCCTGAGTACCATTCTTTAAGGAGGTGAGTGGAATGAGTAATCGTTTTTCAAGATCGAGATTGGGAATGACTCTCGTTGAGCTGGTTGTTGTTATGGGAATGCTGGGAGTTCTTTTCACGGCTGTTTACATGTTTTTTGTGAAAGGAACAGAGCAGTTCCACTTTACCCGCCGGCAGAATGAACTGTCTACCACAGGCAGACTTGCCCTGGAGATACTCTCTGATGAAATCATCTGGGCAGGCTATATGCCCAGAGGGGGCTGGACGGAAGATCAATGGAATCCGGTGGAACTCGCTTCCGTAACCTCCTTCCACTTTTACGCCGACTATGAAGGGGATTCCGCTCTGGACGATTCCGATCACAGGAAGATATTCCGTGATGCCAACAGCATTCTTCATATTACTGATGACGATGTCATGGACAGGCGCATAGGCACAGATATTACGGCTATTCAGTTCAATTATCTTGACGGTGCCGGTAATTTCTTGGGGCCTATGCCTCTGGATGATGTCAACAGGGACGCTGTTCGCCACATAGTGGTCAAACTGACCCTTCAGAGCACATACATGGGAGATGTGTACCAGACGGTTATGCAGACCATGATAACCCCGCGCAACCTGGGCATTTACCACAACTTTGATCCTCTGTTCTACATGCCTCCTCCTCCGGATGCCAAGATAGTTGTCAATGTGGACGGCGATTCGCTGGCTCATGTGCCGACCGTCAGTCAGGAAGCACTGTTGACCATGCTTGACAAATGGGGATATACCCTTGTCGAGCTGACGGATGATGAACTGGTAAGCTACGACTATGACAGTTCAGGAGTTGATATTGTTATCCTCAGAGATATTCCAGGCGGCACGAACAGTCATATTGGCATTGCCGGCAGCCTGCAGGCGATTCATGTGCCGATTATCGCGCTTGATCCTGATGACGCCAAGGAAGTTTTTCTGATGGGAGATGTAGCGGGCTTCCAGAACAACACCTTCTGTACGATGTATAAAGTTCCTGCTCATCTGAATCATCCGATACACGATAATTTGGACAACGATTTCGATATCTACAAGACTTCTCCCACCAGGCGTGTTACCATCCTGAGTTCACGGGCAGACAGTACAGACCTTATCACAGACCTTGACAGCCTTTCCCTTTCCGGTGTGTCTGTGATTCATGAGAGTACTCTCACAATAAGACGCGTTCACTACTGCGCGCCTGATTTTCAAGACTACTCCGGTCCGGGAGAGCAATTCCTCTACAATGTGATTCTCTGGAATCTTCCTGACCCCTCCGATCCTCCTCTGGGAGAGGAAATCAACCAGGAGGGATTCGAGGGGGAATCTCCCGGAGATGTACTTATGACCTTCTGGGAAGACTCTCTGGAAGGTGGAGAGTGGCAGCCTGATTCAATACCTCTCTACTCTGACTTCTTTACAGGGGGAGTTGTGGGAATGGCCTGGTCAAATGTTTCCACAGGGGAAGGACAGATAGTCAGGAGAACAGACAACGTACTCAAGACCGACAGAGTTGTCACGGGAGGTTTTGATCGGAATGTCGCCGCGACCGTTCTTGATCTTTCCAACTACAGTACTGCCGCTGATGATCTTTACATGAGGATGAAAACCTGGAGAGGTGTTAACGAGGTCATCAACGCCGAAGACGGTGTTTTTATTGTTAACGGTGCAGGCTCTGTTGTAGAGCTCGCATCTCAGAATTTTGAGAACCTCGTGCTTGCCGGCGGCGATGTGGAGTTCTGGGGAGACCTTCACGGCCGTCACAGAATTCACTGTCCCGATCCGTACTGGGGGGGCAACTCAACCAACTTTGTCACTATGGACAGCAGAACAGTTGGTGAGTACAGCAGGGTTCGTATGATTTTTGAACTGGATACCTCTCTGCTCAGCGACGGCACGGCTATTTCCGTTAACTACAGAATGAGCGACCACGGGGATGCCACTCACAACTACGATCCTGTCACGCAGGCGGGAGACTTCATAGGCTGGAGCCTCGGAAACGGGATAGATGATCCCATAGAGGGATACATTGATCTTCTGCCGGGTACTCAATCCAACGGCGACTGGCACGGAGGCAATTACGCGTTCACACCTCCCGGAGCCATGCCGTCAACCATCTATGTCATTTTCGGTCAGTACGATGACAACAGTGCCACCAGTGCCACGGCCCACGCCGGAATGAGCTTTGACGATATTTCGATCATCGCCAGTAACACCGCAGACATGGATCGTATAGGTGTTCCATCCTCTGACGGCGGTTTCAAGAACCTCCATATTGACCTGGACGATGCCGCGGCATCTCTCGGTGTCCCGTTTTCCGCTGACTTCGGCATAGCGCTGAGCCAGTACGGCATTGGTCCATGGACTGAATACGGTCTTCTGTGGGTGGACTTCGAGATTGGACGCATCGGCGCGATCTACGAGGCCCCCGGATGGGATCACGGGCCTGTAGTGTCCGGTGAAAAAGACGACTGGCTACTGGAAACAATCCTCGGCGATCACAAGTATACCCTTCACGCCAACGATCTTAACTCATACAGCAATTCCGTTGACTGCTGGCTGGAATCTCCGGAGTTCAGCATTCCATTCGGTGCCGATGAGGCTAAACTGTCATTCGAACAGACAGTCGATATGGAAGCCGGCTACGATTTCGGCTGGGTTGAAGTATCCACCAACGGCGGCTCAACATGGCAGGTGGTTGAAACACCCACATACAACGGTTTCTACGCCGGACACGGTGCTTACACTGGCTCTATTGCTGAAACTGTCGCAGATATCTCCCTTGATTCCTATGTGGGGCAGTCGGTTAAATTCAGGTTCATATTTCATTCAGACGAGAATGGTGTGCGGGGGGGCTGGACTCTGAACAACTTTGTGGCAACCGGCATCGTTTCCGGACTGGTAATCGAGTCCATCGGGTTTAAACCCACGGACGGAGCCTGGAATTTCGATCAGGTGGATGTTTACCTTGGTCGTGTCACTGAGACCAGCTTCGCGGCAAACGGCGAATGGGATAAAGGCCAGCTTACCTACTGCGGCACCTATCAGGTAACTCCTCCCGCCCCGGGTGACTGGGCGACAATAGAACTGGATGAAGATTTCATTCTTCTCATGGCAACTAATCTGCTGGTAAAACTGGAAATGAGTCAGGCTGCTCCCACCCCCGGCTTCACCTGGGCTACCGCGTATCGCGAGAACATGACCAGGTGGGAAACATCTCCCGGCGGAGATCCGGGTCTGCTCAAAGTGGGAGATAACAGACCGGCATTTATGCTCAACACAGTGTCACACGGGCAGATTTTAGTAGACGCTGACTCGACCGGATCCAGCGGTGATGTACCTCTGAGCTTCGGCAGTAACTTCAGTGATTTTGAAGGGCTGTACCTTCTCTCGGAAATGGGATTCAGCTCGGAAATCGCATGGGTTCACGGGGGCGACAAGGATGACTGGGAAATTGGAGCGCCGATATTCATACCGGAACCTGATCCCGCGCTTTTGCCTTCCAATCAGAACAAAATTGCGGGAAATGATCTCACGGATGACGGGCTCTACATGGCTGATGCATGGTGCTGGATCCATTCATACCCGTACGATTTGGCTGACGCCGCTGCTTATGATTCTGTCTGTCTTGCCTTTGACAGGAACCTGAGACTGGCGCTTAACGATGATGCATACATACACATGGCTTTCACCGATAGTGCCGGTCCTCCGACTGATGAGAGCGACTGGATAAAGGTGGCTCAGTATGTCAAACTTGACGAAGTCTGGGTGCAGGATGTAATTCAGTTGACACCCTACTTCCAGGATGCCATCGCGGACGGTAAGAATTACTACTTCGTAAGGTTCCTGCTCTACTCGGGATGTTTCGCGGAAAAGGGCGGCTGGAATATCGACAATGTCGGTTTCTACGGCCGTAATTCGATTTAGGAGGATGCTGATGAAAACAATACACAGAAGAGGTTCAGCCCTGGTTCTGGTTCTGGTCGCATCTATTTTCCTGATAGTTCTTACTGCGGGCGCATACCAGTACTTCAAGACGAATGTAGGTACTCAGGTCTGGACAAGGGAGAGGATACAGGCTAAACTTTCAGCCGAGGCGGGTGTCAATCTGGCCACACACATGCTTGTGTCCGGCGCCTCTCTTCCTACCGACTACAATCCACAGGACATTCTGGGCACGGAATTGTCCCCCGCGGTACTCCCCGGCGGCATGGGCAGCGTTTATGCCACAGTCGACCCCAACGACCACAACAAAGAGCTTATCATGGCCAATGCTTTCATGATAAGATGCATAGCCTATGTTCCCGGGAATACCATTGAGACATTCGGCATGCAGGCTATAGTCATGCCCGAGAATCTGGCCAGGTTCTCTGTTTTCATGGATAATCCGTCACTTGACGGAGCCTATGTGGATGGATACCGTTTTGACGGTCCCTTCTACGCCAATGGCCCGGTACGAATTGTCAGCAGCAGCGCAACTCACGAGAACGATGTTTTCTTCTACAGCTTTGAACTTACATCGGATTACTATGTCTACGGCTGGGGCGGAGGAACACAGACCGCAGTACCGGCTATAGGCAAACTTCAGATGCGCCCGTACAACAGACTGATTCTGGGAGCCC
>JAUVIS010000134.1 GCA_030592635.1 Candidatus Fermentibacteraceae bacterium
ATCTTCTCTCCGGTGGAGCATCCGGTCTTTTAAGAATAGACACAGTTTCAGTAGAGTAAGAATCCCAACCGGAAGCCGAATGTCCAAACACCGGGTTGTCCGGATGCATTGTCCAGTTTATCCCGTCTATAGACCAGGCATACCCTATCCATGGTCTCGCGACAGTATCCGGCATCAGCGTACCGCAACCGGTAAACCACATCTTCAGAGTATCATTATCCAGAATCAAAAAAGGATCCGAGTTGGCGACAAAATTCCATTCAGGATATTCCCCCTTTTGAAGAACGGGATTACCGGAATACTTTTCGAATGGGAACTGAGCCATCGCCGAGTCAGAAAGCAGAACAACAAGAAAGAACACGGCAACAGCAGGGGTATTCCGCGCATGTTTTACAAAAAAAGCAATTACTCTCATTGGAAGCTTCTTCTTTCATCACAGCAACTACTGCAAAATGCTTGAATGCTTTTTGCATCATAGATTTCCGCCACGCAATAGTCAAGCGTCAATTGTTTTTTCCTGACAGGTACAGTTGTGCAGTAAGGATAATCCGTAACAGGGGGTTAACATGGGTAGAGTAATGATACTGTCAGTCTGCAATTTATCCCTTATCCTGATTTCCGCATGTAAAGATTCCACTGGAATGCTGGACGGGATGGAGTTTGTATCCATTTCTTCCGGCTCGTTTCAGATGGGCGCTCCAGAGGGTGAAGCCAGTTCAAATGGTGACGAGCGACCAGTTAATGATGAATGATCTTGACAATGAGTTTTTGTACAGGTTGCCCACCGAGGCAGAGTGGGAGTACTGCTGCCGTGGTGTGTCCGCCACAAGATATTACTGGGGTGATAACCTTCAAGATTATATGATCCAACACAATGCATGGTTCAAATTCATCTCCGGGGGCGAGACTCATCCAGTCGCTCAGAAGGACCCGAATTCATGGGGTTTGTTCGACATGAGCGGGAATGTGAATGAGTGGTGTCAGGACTGGTCTCATTTCAATTACGATGGGGCTCCTTCAGACGGCAGCGCCTGGGAGAGTCCGATAACCTCAGATCGCATAATTCGCGGGGGCAGCTGGAACACAGAGCCAGCGGGATGTCGCTCAGCATTCAGGGATCCCGGTAGCAATTAATCAGCTCCAGAGAATAGTATCCTGCTAGAACTGGAGTGGATTGACCTGTTGACCTGAGCGGACATATGCATTATTCTATTTCAGCAAATACTGAAATAGAAGGAGACAGTAATCAGCAGGAGAGGACTTGACATCCCTCTTCCTGTCTGCTAATGAAACTACTGTGTTCCGGTTGGTTGTACCAGGATAAAACTGGAGTTATTTCATAACATAACAGGAGGGTCGCTATGAAGGTTCACTCGGGTTCAGGGCGTTTGTTCAGGGAATTGGTAAAAATGGGCAGTATGTTTCTGCTTTTGTGTATTCTGTGCGCAGCAGCTACCCCCGCCATGGCGCAGTGGACAGCGGAAAGAGGTTCCTTCAGGTATGCGGTGGTGATAAGGGAAGACACATATCAGGATCCCGAATGGGTCGGGGTGGTTGACAGTCTTCTGGCGAAGTATCCGGCCCAACTCTTCACATACTCCGGCAGCATCTATAACATTCAGGATGCAGTTGGAGCATACGCGCCCGACTATATAGCATTTGTCAGTGAATGGAATTATGCAACAGCAACATTTGTGGACACTGTGTGGAAATTCGGTCGCGGGCTTGATGAAGATCCGTACGGGGACGCAATATGGGGAATCATTACAGGATACTATGTATCCGATGCTTTGAGACTTGCAACGGGCCCTGAAGGGTTTGATGTTACTACCATTCTGGGAGGAACAACCGGTTGCGATCTTTCACACTATCCTCAGGGCATTGCCACAAGCGAAAGCACCTACGGACTTTACTACACGAAGGCTTTGAATGATCCAAATACAATTCAGCACACTGATGGTCCCACGGATAGAACAGAATGGCTTGTTGAATGCCTGAATGCCGACAGTGTTAATCTTTTTGTCACAAGCGGACACGGTGCCCACTACCAGTGGCAGATGCATTATCCGACTGCGGGTGATGAGGGATACTTCAAATCCTACGGCTATCTGGGAGTGCAGGCACTGGGCCGTACAAAAGCAGGAGATGTACTGGAAATAAACTCCTCCAATCCCAAGATATTCTTTGGCCAGGGGAACTGTCAGATAGGTAAGATAGTTAACTACAACTCAATGGCTCTTGGATGGCTGCACACCGCGGGAGCATACTTCTATACAGGCTATGTGATAAATGAGGGCTCTGTCAGTCAGCAGCACGGCGGAACCAAAGCGTACTTTGCGCGTCAGGCGCATTATACCTGGCCGCAGGCATACTACCTCGCGAATCAGGCTCTCTACTACGATAAATACAATGGAACTCCGGGAGCGGGAGGCGCACCTGATCTGAACGGCTCAGCTATATACGGCGACCCGGCCATGGAGGCTAGAGTTGCCGATGTGGGTGTTTACGCTGATCTGCTCTATTCCGAAGAGGTGCTTGTCGACAGTGGAGGTGCCCTCTGGGAGGTCACTGTGACAATCACAATGAATGTTGAGGGAAGTCCCGGCTACACAAGCAAGTGGGGAAACAGGTCTCCAATTGTGCTTCTGCCCTTCAGAGCGCAGGACATTACTGTGGTGAGCCATGACTGCAAGGATGTTGTAGTTACCGATAATTTTGCCCTTCTGCATATATGGGACAAGACTGAAGATCCTCTACCGGCGGGCGAGACAAGAGAGCTTGTCTTTACATGCAATCCTCTCACAGGCATTGATGACGGAGAAGGACAATCATTTGCAAACTGTAATCTCGCTTGCAGTCCCAACCCGTTCAGCGGATCCGCGGTTATTTCCTTCAATCTTCCGGAACAGATGCCGGTTACACTGGATATTTTTGACATCTCCGGAAGAGTCGTGGAAACTCTGGTGGATGGTACTGTCCCGGCCGGAGCTAATACGGTTGTGTGGGGCGCGAATGAAAACAGTCAGATTCCCGGTGGAGTTTATATCTGCCGCCTCAGCACAGGATCCGCGAGCTACACATCCAGAATGGTGTATCTCCGATGAAAGCAGGAAAAGTAATTCAGGTTATTTCTGCAGCATTCAGAATTACTTTTATCATGTGCGGGGTTTCGTTTCTTCTGTCTGGAGAAGCAGCCGCTTCCGAACTGGCAGGCGAGCCGCTGCATGATGGTTACGAATGGGTGCTTGTAGATTCGATTAACGCTTCAGTAAGAATTCCAGCGGGAGAGGGATGCATAATCACCTTCATGAACAGCTCGGGAACACTTGCTTTTGAGCCTCCTGAGAGCGGATTGACTGACCTGGCCTTTGACGCTGTTGAGAAAGCCCCGGAGTGGCTGCGGATTGATCTTGCAGACAACTTTTCAAGACTTTCAGACTCCTGTCAGGATCAGTATGCCGCTATTATTCTGGGGGCATCTGATCCCTGGGTTGATGAAATTGCTTTCGAGATAGCGCATACTGCCCCGCAGACGCTGGGCAGCAGCAGTTTTCACCCGGAAATTCTAACTTACAATGTGTCGCTTCTGTATGACACGGATGAATATCTCACCTACGCTGACATCGTGGATTACGGAACTTCATCCGGCGGCGGAAACTACTATTCGACAATCGAATACAAGGTTTTTGAAGATCCGGATACCCTTTACCTTGAACTGCCGCAGGATATCTACTACTGGTTTGTAGTTCACCCCAAAATACACAGAGAAAGGCCGGACTACATAAACCCGGCCACAGGAGCATATGCTTCTCCTCCCACCGGGGTTTTCTGGAGGGATTATCTGTTCAACCATGCAGATTCCGGTTATCCTTTGCTGAAAGATTCTCTTTCGGTATGCAAAACCCTGTGGAACTGTAATGTGAACAGTCTTGACAACGGAGCAATCGGAGCCCTCAGCGCATGGGTAACCGAAGTCATGTGGTTCCACTCTCATCCTCACCACAACCAGCCCGTCAGGATATATAACTGGCATGAAGGAACATGCAGTGTTCACTCATACATGACTACTGCCGCAACAAGGACGGCGCTTATACCCGCGACAGTATCGGTAATGTACAGGAACAACCACAAGACAAACGAATTCTGGGAGAGAGAATGGATAGCCTGGGAGCCGGTTGGAACACACATTGACGATCCGAGGGTTTATGATCCCGGCTGGGGCTGGGACATGGCTTCTGTGTTCAACTGGAGAGGCGACGGCTTTACATGGAATGTTACGGAGCGGTATACCGATGTATGCACTCTTACTGTGAATGTCACCGATAATATCGGAAACCCGGTTGACGGTGCCTGCATCATTCTGAACAGCGACGGAACTCCGGGGCCGCGATGTCTTGTGGACTACACCGGAAGTTCAGGCTCGGGTCAATACCTCTTTGGTGACAACAGACCTCTTTATCTTAAAGTAACCAGTCCTGTCGGCACTTTCCCGGCTTCAGGCAACTACACTGTCACAACATCAACTGTTACCGGTCAGCATTACACAGTGGATGTCGTGCTTTCCGGAGAGGTTGCGTGGCTGGACATCTCGCCTGATTCACCTCCGGGATCACCCACAGAGCAGTACAAGCTTGTAGTTGAGTACAGCTCTTCAGGTGAAACAGTGTATGGAACAAACCTCGATGACGGAGATGTTTACTCAGAGACATTCTCTCCCGGAAATGTTGATTTCTTCATCTGCGACGAAATCAGCTATCTGGACTACACCGGAGGTGATCCGTTCGATGCCTTTGAGATAGCGGAGAACAGCTGTTCCGGAGGCGCGGATTTCATTATTCCCTCCGATGAGCAGTACAGGACGATGCTGTCAAACGAGTCATCTCTCAATGTTACGCAGCGTGTTGATCTCACAGCCT
Organism: Candidatus Fermentibacteraceae bacterium; assembly: GCA_030592635.1. Classification (GTDB taxonomy): domain Bacteria; phylum Fermentibacterota; class Fermentibacteria; order Fermentibacterales; family JCC-6; genus Sabulitectum. The sequence goes on from JAUVIS010000134.1 coordinate 4,917, forward strand.
ATCTGTATGTTGATCAGACAGGAATAACAGAGCAGGCTGAGTTCGACAGCGCTTCACCACTTTGCATTCAAAGCATCTATCCCAATCCCTGTTCGTGTTCTGCTTCAATTCCATTCTATGTGGGCGGTCTGTCGGCAATTGATGTAAGAATTGAAGTATACGATATGCATGGCAGGGTAATATCAGTAGTTACTGATGTTCCGATGAATCCGGGGAATCATGTTGTTTCCTGGGATTGCAGGGATGGTGCCGGTACTCTTGTCCCTTCGGGTATCTATTTCTGCAGGGGCGTTACGAACACTGGCAATTCCGATTCCGCGAGACTTGTTATACTGAGGTAATGAAAGAAGAAAAGGCTGCCGGTGTACAAACACCGGCAGCATGTTCGCTGATGTTTAGAAGGATGCTTTTATCTGTGCCCATGAACTGCGCACAAGAGCTGTCAGTGTGTGGTCGTAGAAGTCGACGGTATTTCCGTTGTGCTTACCTACAAAGAAACCCGAACCGTCGAAGTCCGCTTCGTATTTGTATGCAATATCTGTAGGACTGGTGGTAATGGTGTAACTCACTCCGGTTGGAGTTCCGGATTCCGTCATCTCCATGAGTTTTTTACCACCATACCAGTCGCTTATCCAGATTCTTAGATCAGATCCATCCCATACGCATGCGAGAC
>JAUVIS010000061.1 GCA_030592635.1 Candidatus Fermentibacteraceae bacterium
CCACCGTGTAGTAAACCACTATCCAGGTGCTGTCGGCGTTGTCCTGCGATGCTGTACCAAAATCTCCCTCATGGTACTCTGCAAGAAACTCCATATCAGGGGCTATGGATTCGTCAAGAATCTCCCGTCTGCGTCTTAGATAATTGAAGGATACGGATCTGGGTTCTCCTGTATGAGGATCAAAGCTCACTCTGCCCACATCTGCCTGCGAGTCGGAGGTAATGTATGTCTGCTCCCCGGTTTCCAGATCCATGAAGTAGAAAGCAGAAAGGTTGGACTCAAGATTGGAAGTCAGATAAATACCGCTGCCGTCATCAGTGAACCTTCTTGGACCCCATTCGTCGTCAGACGAAAAGCTTTCCAGTTCTTCCCATGCGAAGTTTTCATCCCGGCGGTGATAAACAGTGATGTAGCCGGTTTCCGGATTTATGGCATAGTACACTCTTATGTTCAAGTCTTCATCGGGCATGAAGCCGAGAACCATGTCTCCGTTCTCGTCTGTACCGGGATTGTCCGCAATCATCTCAAGCTCACCTGTCTCCAGGTTACATCGGTACACATCGAAAAACATTGCGCTTTCCTGATTCATCTGAACAAGAACTGTATTGGGCTGATCCTTGTCAGTAGCGCTCACATAGGCCTTAACTCCCTCGAAAGGAGTCAGGTCAACCACTTCACCGGTGGCCACATCGAGACGGTACACATGGGTGTCCTCTTCGCCGGCCTCGTCCTGCATGTACAGAATGTGAATACCGTTTTCCGCCCAGAAATAGTTCGTAACTCCCCTGTTGGTATCAAATGTAAGTTGTCTGGGCTCGGAGAGATCACGATTCATAACCCAGAGGTTAAGCACAGCGTCAACCGGTGCGATGTAAGCAATCATGCTTCCATCGGGGGAAAGCTGCGGGCCTACTCTTTCGGGATTACCGAACAGTACCGATCTGGGAATGAGTCTTTCGGCATTATCGGAGCTGACATGCTCAGGCTCCACAAATGGCTCCTCAGCTGCTTCAACAGCAACCGGAGCCTCCCCGTCACCACATGCAAGAAGCATAAATAACGGTATAAGAAACAGAATTTTTCTCATAGTTTCTCCCTGTTTGATTGTATGCGCGGATGCTATAAGAGTAAGTATAGCACGGGGCGCAACCCCTGCCGGTTATCGCGCATGAAACAAGAAACCGGAATTTTACTTGAATGGCATTAGCGGACAGATCGCATCAGAGTAAGTTCTCCAGGTTGTCTGAAAGTCTCAATAAGCTTTTCGACAGTAATCTCATCTTCTGCATCAACCCAGACATCTATTTACTTCCAATGCTCGAAGGCGTTCTTCCGGCGTCTTAGTCTGCCAGTAGGCAATCTCATCATTCTCTCGTAAAGATGTTTTAACAATAACACTCTTATTCAGTCGAACAATGTTACCCTTCACTCAGTAAATCTCCCTCAGCTGAGACATGAATCCCGCAGCTTTAAGTGATCTATCTGAAACACATGTGTCAGGCACCGGAGTGAGTGGTTCAGGACAGGTTACAGTATGTGCCGCAGGATCTGTTTCTTTTCAGGTAGAAATGTCAGGATTGCTCCGCCGAGTCCCAGAATGATGGCCAGGCCGGATATCAGACCTCCGGAGGTCATTCCGGAGAAAAGGCCGGACAATTTTTCGAATGAGAATACCGATACATAGTCGATGTCCTCCAGATTCTGACCGCCCAGCCACTGCGCCATGAAGAAGCCAAGCACTGCGGCTCCCATAAGCACATAGACAGCGGAAAGCCAGGGAAACACGGGACGACGGGGCATAAATCTGACAGTGAATCCTGCCGGTTCAGATCCGCGGCTGACGCTGGAAGTCAGCATTTCATCGATCTTTTCTTCCAGTCTGTTATTACCCCAGGAGTTCATTTTCTCTCTCTTTCAATATTTCTTTCAGCTTCGCTCTCGCTCTCAGAAGATACACTCTAACAGTTCCCGGAGGTATCTCCATGACCTCAGCTACTTCAGCAGAGGAAAGTTCCTGAAAGTAGCAGAGTGTAATGAGCTGCCTGTCCCGGAGGGAGAGCTGTGAAACCGCTTCTTCGAGTATCACTCTTGTGGAATCGTAGGAGACCGGCAGTGTCGGATTCAGATTGACAAGCACAGCCTCTTCCTCTCCAACTTCCATTTTTCTGTTCCTCTTCTCAACCGCGTTCAAGCAGGTTCTTCTGGCAATCATGGCGATCCAGCCGGAAAATGCCGCCGGTTCCTGCAGTTTTTTCAGTTTCATCCAGCCCTTTAAAAAGGTGTCCTGGCAGAGGTCTTCAGCCATGTGGTGGTCACCTGTCATTCGAAGGGCCATTGTGTACACGAAGCCGGTGTAGTTCTTTACCAGAATACCATAGGAATCCCTGTTCCCTCTTATGGCAGCCTGCACCAGCTTCGATGTTGTTTCGCTCACGACTGCTCTGGATCCTTCTTGATTATGAAAAAGGCGATGACAAACTTGGCAGCGGCAAGCAAAGAGAGAATGATACCTGTAATAGAAACTCCCGCGATATCATCAGCTGAGTTGGTGAAAAGCCGTACAGCAAAAAAACCTATTCCCAGAGCAAGCAGTATTGTACCTTCGATAAGGTTCTTCTGCCTGGGAGAAGTAACTTTCTTGCTGCTCTCCTGGTTGATGGTTGCTATAAGCTGCTCGACAACTTCTGGAGAAGCATTGCTGTCTATGGCTCTTTCAATAACATGATACCTGGCAAGCTTCCTTTTGTGATACACAATCAAGGCAATTACAGCAATAGCTGCCGGAAATCCAATGGAGGCGATGATGGCGACAATGGGAATAAGTGCGTCCATTTTCCTGTCCTTTCTGTTTGGTGGTCTCTGACAACATGACAGATGAAGGCCGGATACCGTTACACTGTCTGTAAATGTCACTTTATATGTAAGACAATATGAAAATTACAATCGAAAGTCAGATTCCAAGAGCATCCTTTATGGCTGCGGAAAGAACCGAGATGGTGACAGGTTTCTGAAGGACTCTGATAATGCCCAGGTTGATCATTTCGTTTGAAGTGCTTTCGGCGCTGTGTCCTGAAAGAATAATCACCTTCACATCCGGAGATATCTCCAGCATTTCGGTGAAAGCCTCAACACCGTTTTTTCTGGGCATGGTCATATCCATGAGTACAAGCTTTATTTTTTCCCGGTTCTTTCGGTATTCCTCGACAGCTTCCACTCCATCATTTGCGGTAATCACTGTGAAACCAAGAGATTCAACAAGCGTTTTCAGCACTGTTCTGACCATCAGCTCATCATCGACAAGAAGAATTATACCCTCCATGGATCCGGAGCATGAAATCTGGGTTCTTTCGCTGTCAGTCGTGTCCATCTCCGATACAGGCAGGTTTACACCAGCTCTGGTTCCCTTTCCCGGCCGGGAATCCAGGGAGATCGTTCCATGATGAGCGGTTACCGTTCCATACACAGCGGGCAGCCCCATTCCGGTGCCCTCTCCCAGTGGCTTTGTTGTGAAGAAGGGTTCGAAAGCCTTCTGCAATATTTCCTCGGACATCCCCTTACCCGTATCTGAAATAACAAGTTCAATCCTCCCGGGTTCGGGGTTCACTGTGCTGAAAGTGAGAGTTCCGGCGCCATCCATGGCATCTCTGGCATTTATCGCCAGGTTCAAAATAGCATTGTTCATCTCCGAAGCATCTCCAATAATGGTAGTACTTTCCGCGCGAAAAGACCTTCTGATCTCAATGCGTCTGTCTATACTTCTCTGCAGCAGAGATATTACATCGTCTATCTGGCTGTGAAGATCAAACGGAGCAATGTTGGAAAGACCCTTTCGGCTGAAGGCAAGAAGTTGTCTTACAAGAGACCCGGCTCTTTCAGCTGAACTCAAAATGCCCTTTAGATACTCAAGTTGCTCCGCATCACACGGCAGACCTCGAAGACACTCCGCAAATCCCACAATACCCATAAGCTGATTATTGAAATCGTGGGCAATACCCCCGGCAAGCTCACCTACCGACCGGAGTTTGTCTGAGTGCTTAAGTTCATTCTCAAGCTGATGACGGCGGGTAATGTCCATTATGACAATATTCGTGAAACAACTGCCGTCCTCTCTGGTCTCAGGTCTTGCTATCAGATGGAAGAAGGCATACTCACCAATGCCATTTGTGACAGGAACATCCATAGTTACAGCTTCGCCTTTTTCCGCCGCAGCTCTCAGTTTGCGCAAAGCACTGTCAGCCTGTTCTTCCTCCATGTAGTTCCGGAAAAAATTGCCCTCTGGGTTCTCTGTCAGCTTGAACACCCGAAGGGCCGAATCGGAAACATTCTCTCTGTGCAGAGCAAAGTCCCGGTTCCATTCCATCTCAATCAGACCGATCCGGGCAATCCTCTGCGTTTCAGCCAGCTTGTCATTGGCCTCTTTCAGAATTCTCTCGCTCAGCACCTCGGAAGTTACATCAAGGGCATAGCCGTAAACGGTTTCTCTACCTCTTTCGTTCTCTGTATAGCTGTTGACCCTGAAGTACTTTCTGTCATACTTACCGGAGTCGCCATGCATCGTCACAATGCCGGTGTATGTTTCACCTGAACGCAATACCTTCTTCACTGTGGAAAAGAGGTTGTCGAAATCCTCTGCCGGACTTCGTGAGACTCCGGCGGGAACCGGCATCCCGGAACTGAGGTTGAACAGCTCAGCCGCCTCCTCGGAAAGAGTTACAGTATCCTTCCCGGCATCATATTCCCATGTTCCCATCCCGGCCAGAAGCTGCGCGTTCTTCAGCCTTCTCTGCAGTTTTTCCTTCATACGACTGGCCTGATTCTCTGCAGTGATATCCCTTACAGTTACACACAGGGCTTCCGCATAATCCACCGGCCTGAATACTTCGCAATGAAAGGTACTTTCTGTGTGTGTAAACTGAAAGACCTGCTCTTCTTCAAGAACTCCCTGTATGAAACGCTCATTTGAAATAAGACCACTGTGCTTTTCCTGAAGCTGTTCAAACTTGGGATTCCTGTCAATAATGCCGAATTCGCCACTTCCGGCGCTGTGGGAAGCCAGGATGGCACCCATGGGAAACCCGTTGAACAGCCCTCTGAACTTCCGTTCACTCCCTTCAAGAGAGATCTCGCCCTCCCTCAGCAGAGTAATATCGACAAATGTTATTACGGTGCCGCTATTTGATCCGTCAGAGGCTTTGTACGGTGAAATCTTCGCAAGCCAGTAGCCCGGGAAATCGGTTTTGAGAGGTATCTCCGCAACATCGCCCGATTCAGCCACCAGATGCACCGTCCGAACGAGAGTATCCATGGAAGATTTCTCTATTGTGGTAGTGAAATCCGTTATTGCCCGGCCGGTATCATTGACGGTGATCTTAAAAAAATCTGAAACCAGGGGATTAAATCGTCTGATATTCAATTTGCTGTCCAGGAAAAGGGAGCCCACATCCATGCTTTCCAGAAGATTCATCATATCATCCGAAAGGATGGAAAGCCGCCGATTCAACCTCTGTAACTCCTCGTTGGAGGCGATGAGTTCCTCATTTGAGGCAATGAGTTCCTCGTTGGCGCTTCTGATTTCTTCGTTAGTGGTCTGCAGCTCCTCATTTGAAGCCTGAAGTTCACCGGTGCGGCTTCTAAGCTCCCGTCTGGTGGCCGCAAGCTCGCCCTCAAGAAAAGACACCTGCTCTTCAAGAATAGAAACATCTGATCCGGAGCGTTCTATGGAATCGCCGGGAATCAAATTCCTCGAATCCTCCCTGACGAATTCCACAAGAAATACAGCCTTCATTCCCGGTGGAGAAATACAACTCACATAAACAGATACGCCTTCTCCTGTTCTGCATTGGATTCTCTTGAATCCCCCGACAGCCCGTCGCGTCCCCGCGCGAACCGGGGCTTTCAGACCCGATGGAAGCATGGACAGAAGACTCCCGCCTGGCAATCCGGGCGGTATGGACAAATACGAGTTCATGTCGCCGTTAATGAAGAGGATATTGTAATCCTCGTCTATGAAAACGCAATCCGGAAAAAACTTTTCCTCAAGACAGGAGGTAAATGTCCGGCTTCTTCCGTATTCCAGGCTGTCGCTCTGAGTTAAAGAGCTTCTGTTTGTGAGGGTAGAGCCGGATCGGGTGTAATGTTTCTCAAGGGGAAACATATCAACCGTTAGAACAGTATCCTCCGTTTTCTTAAACAAGCGCCATCTTGAATCAATGGTTTCCAGGTTGCTCTGCTTTTTCCCGGGAGTTTCCCCGCTTCCCAGAAACAGATAGCCACCTTTCGAAAGACTGTAGTTCAGCCTGTTCAGAACTACATTCTGCGCCTTCGGTTTAAGGTAGATCATCATATTTCTGCAACTTACAAGATCCATATGAGCGAATGGAGGATCAGAGAGGACATCATGATAGCTGAAAACCATGTGGGATCTGATTTCTCTGCTTATTTTCCAGCCGCCCTCTGCTTCCTTGAAATACTCTCTGTACTCTTCAGGAACGGTCAGGAACTGTTTTTTCGAGTAGATACCCTTCGATGCCTTTGCCAGAGACGATCTGCTGATATCAGTGGCGAAAACAGTGAAATTCCCGCCTTTGTCTCCTGCTGCTCTGTCCATAAGCATAGCAATACTGTAGGCTTCCATGCCAATTGAACATCCGGCGACCCACACACGAACATGTTCTTTGTCTTTTTCTGAAAGCAGCGGTCTGATTGCAGATTCCTGCAAAACACTAAAAGCAGCGACATCCCTGAAGAAAGAAGTAACGCCGATCAGCAGATCCAATACCAGCAGATCCAGAAGCTTCGTGTTATTCTCCAGCAATTTCACAAAGTCTCTGATGTCCAGCGCATCGGCAAGACTCATGCGCTTCATGTAACGCCTTCTGAAGGTAGCAATGCGATACATACTGAAGTCCACACCACTGTGATCGCTTACCATCTGAAGAAGAATGTACTCCCAGTCTTCAGGGGCAAATTTACCGTCAGGGATGACTTCTGTTTCTTTGTTCATTCGCGCAAGATACTAACTGATGGCACGGTTGAAAAGGGGTCATTTACTCGAAGAGCATCGGCAGAATCGTTGTCTTCGTTGTAATCAGATTCAATTGCGGTTACCTGATTTTCAGGTATTCCAACCTGTGGCATACCACTCCCGTCGGTGGAGTGAAGAACATCCGCGGTCTTCGCAATAATGCAGTCCTGAAGGCAGGCAGCGGGGAATTGAACCCCGCTGGATTAAGCATTAGCGTTAGAACAGAGTCTTGATTCTTCCAAATGTATACCGTTGCAAGGCAACAGGAAGCAGTTCCACTTCATAGATGATATCAGATGTCTGATCGGACAGCCAGAAGTTGTTTCCATCGTAAGTGAGAGCTGTCGGGCTGATGCCGCCCGATATCCCGGTCAGATCATATGTATCAACTATCACACCGGAAGTTGTCACCTCAACGATCATTTTGCTGTATAGAGCATTGAAGAACAAATTGGTGCCGTTCCAGGCCATATCTCCAACACCACCGTATGGAATTGAGAAAGAGCTGAGTACGGCTCCACTCGCGCTTAACTTGTAGATCGTATTGTTGCCGCGGCATGACATCCACAGGTTGGCTCCGTCCCAGGTCAAGCCGATATCGTAGGTTCCCGGACAGGTGAATTGAGAGAGATATGAGCCTGAAGTCGTGTACTCATATACTTCTCCCGGATTGGATGTACTCGAAAGAAACATACACCAGAGGTTTGTTCCATCGAAAGTTGCGCCGTTTGCGTTTGCCCCGCCCGGTTCAGCTGGCTTGAACTGGCTCAATACTGACCCGCCAGTCGTCATTTTGTAGAAGCCGTCATAGTATCCTCCGAGAAGCCAGAGATTTGTTCCATCCCAGGCAAGACCATTCGGATATTGATCCGGACTGGAGAAAGATGACAGAACACTGACGGTTCCGGCTGATGCAACAAACGGCAGCACTACAAGAAAAAGAATAAAACACCTCATTAGAATCCCCCCCTTTGGAAAACTGTTCTAATTAAGCAGCAGCAAAGCTCATTTCTGATCAAATCGTATTCTGCCAGACTCAACATTTCTCTTCCCCGCATCTCAATTTTTCCATCCGCAATTGATCATATCACTCAAAACTTGCACTTGTCAACATCATTGCCAGCGAATTTATGTCGATAACACGCAGCAGAATGCACCTCTTCTCTGAAACCGGATCAGAGAAAGGTCATCCTTCCAGGAACTTCGCATGGACAAACAACAGAGGGTGTAGAACGACAGCCTTCAATTCCGCCAGTTTTTCATGTTCGGAGAATTACTGATCTTTATGCGATTTCTCTAACTGACAGTCTCTCCCCGGAACAAAGCTTATTTGCTTGACAGGGTATCGCGATGTTTCATTGTCAGTTCACCACGGCCACCGGAGCATCATGAGCTAAAGAGTAGTGACCGCTTGTGATAACGGTTTCACCTTCCGCAAGGTTCTCAGTGATTGCCACGAAGCCACGGCCTGCGGGGCCGAGAGTTACATAAACCCAGTCAGCATGCCCATCAACCACCCTGAAAACCATGGGTCTGTCATCGCGGATCAGAACAGCCTGCTCGGGAATGACAAGTGATCCTTCGTGCTCCTCTACTACGATTTCGGCTCTTGCAGTGGCACCCGGGCGAAGATCCGGCACATGGGGTACATCCACTACAACTGTTCCCGATCTGAATCCCGGATCAATGACCGGGGAAACCGATCTTACCTCACCGACAAGAACAGTGTCGTTCAGTGATGGAATTATCACAAAGGCTTTCAAGCCGTGGGTGCACCTGGCAAGCTGCCTCTCGTCAAGATCAACCTCTACCTGAAGGCTCCACGGATCAACAAGAGTTCCCAGCGGTGATCCCGGGTAAACGGTCATACCCTCCTGTGCGGAAACATTGGAGATCACGCCGTTGAATCCCGCTGAAACAGCGGAGTTTCCATACTGAGTTCTTGCGCTTGAAAGAGATGCGGACGCGGATTCAAGACCGGTGGTCTGACGGAGCATGCTTCTTACGCCGTCGGTTATCTCTCCCCGGTAGTTGTCTATTTCAAACTGGTACAATGCCTGAGCATTTCTGTATTCGCTGTTGGCCGCTGACAGGTTTGAAGCATGCTGCCCGCTGGCGACTCTGAAGATAACTGCTCCCTGTGAAAACTCTTCGCCTTCATATTCAGGAGCTTGAACTATCTCTCCCTGTATCTGTGCTGTGAGATTCTGAGTTCTTCTGCTGGAAACTCTTCCTGTTGAAGTAATCACTTCATAAAGAACATTGATTTCAGCGACAGAGGCGGTAACCGGAAGAGGTGAAGGTTCAAGAGCTTCTCTCTCCGGCTCTTCCTCCTCTCCACATCCGGAGAAAAGAACGAAACTAATGGCAAACAGAAAAATACTAATTCTCCGGAACATGTTTTTTCCTCCTCCGGGAAGTGATCTGGATAAGGGCGGGCAGTGTTATAAGCACAAGCGGTGTTGAGATTACCATACCGCACACAACGGTGAAAGCGAGAGTTCCCCAGAGATCCTGGTTTGAGATCGGCCAGAGAACCAGTGGAAGAAGCCCGAGTACCGTTGTGGCAGTTGTCTGAAGAACAGGCCTGAGCCTCTCTCCTACAACCTCGTCAACCGATTTGCGCAGATCCATACCTGCCCTTTTCTTCTTTTCGAAACTGTCTATCAAAAGAATTGAGTTATTTACCGCGATTCCGACAAGGAACACACTTCCCACATAGGCCTCGGGGCTGAAAATTCTGTCAAATGCCCAGAAACCGGCCGCGACCCCTACAAGAGCCATGGGAATGACTGCAAGCACATAAAGAGGTGCCGTGAAGCTTTCGAAGACAATAGCAGTAACCGCAAAGACCGCGAGAATGGCAAGAGCCACAAGAAGATTCATATCTATTCCTTCTTCTTCAGCAAGCCAGTCCGGAAGGAATGTTGTGTCTTCATAAACTCTGTATCCCGATGGAAGTTCAAGGCTTGTGAGCAGAGAGTTGCGGAAGCGGGCAGCCATTCGCTCAGCGCCCATGAACGAGTAGGCTACTGTACGGACATACTCACCGTCTTCCCTTACAACAGATCCCTGAACTCCAACCGTATCAATGCTTATGATGTCACGCATGCGCATGAAGCCATCTCTGGTGACTATCCTGCTGTCCAGTATCTCACTGAGTTCAGGATCTTTCTGCCCCTCAAGGCGGAAGGTAAGATCAGTGGTCTGATCAGCGATTCTTACCTGAGCCCCGTATCCACCGGCCATATTGTACCTGAGAGCCATAACAAGCTGATATGGGTTTATACCCAGATCCGCCAGTTCAATTCTGTCAAACACTATGGCAAGCTGATCACGGTTGGGGGTTCTGCCGTTCCAGTTGATATCTACTTCCTCAACCCTGGGATGCCTTTCAAGAAGTGTTTTCAGGTTAACAGCGATCCCCTTTAGCCCTTCATAGTCGAATCCGCGCAGCTCAACTGTCTGCATCATTCCGGCACTGGTGGTACTGCGCCAGTATCCCTCCGGGCTGATACCAGCTACATAGATACTCTGAATACCGCCTATAGTTGTGGCAAGGGCTTTTGCCTCGTCTTCATAACGCAAAGCCATCCCGTTGAGCAGCGCATCCTGGTCAAACATGGTGTACATGTTCCCGCTTTCACCGTGCACGATCGTTCTTGTTGAAAGAATACCTTCACGATCCGCGAGAATACTCTCGAACTGTTCAGCCACATCATCAGATATTTCCTGGGGAGTTCCAGGAGGAAATGAGTAGAACACAACCGTGTAATCCCTCTGTCCTCCAAAATTCCATGTTCTTCCGTGCTCTACTTTCGAAATCAGCACAAAAACCGCCCCGGCAATAAGGAGGATCGTGACAATTACCGGAATCCAGGGTTTGTGGTGAAGTATAGCTACTCCCCTTGCAAGAGCCCTGTCCCATTTCCTCTGGCGATACCATTTGCCTTTCCCCCAGTGTCCGGCGATGGAGGGGACAAATGTAAGACAGACCGCATAAGATGCCATCAGGGTAGCGGCAACTGTAAATGCGAATGGTCTGTAGTAAATCTTCAGAACTCCTTCACTGGCAAGCAGGGGTACCAGCGCGACAAGAGTTGTAAGTATCCCGCCGAGAACGGGCATGGCAACTTCCCTGGCTCCCTGCGCTGCGGCCTGCAGTGGGGGCATTCCCTGCCTGCGCCTGTAGGCAATAGCTTCCATAACCACCACTGCGCCGTCAACCAGCAGCCCGAATGCAATAGCAAGGGCACTGAGAGTGAGTACATTGATACTGTAGCCGGCCAGAAACACCGCCGTAACCGCAAGGGCACTGCTGAATACAATGGAACTGAGAATGAGAGGAGTGGTCAGGGGGCTGGGGTTGAGGAGAAGAAGTACAAGCATAATCAGCCCCAGAGAAACCAGAGCACGCCATGAAAGAGCGCTCAGGTCGTCGGTGATGGCTTCAGTGCCATCTTCAATAAGATCAAGCTCTATACCGGCAGGAAGATCACCCTGAATATTTTCTACCTCGTCCTTCACCACAGAGGCCACCCTGACGGCATTGCTGCCCGCAGCACGATCCAGTTCCATGGTAATCTGGTCAAGGCCGTTGTATCTGAATATTACCCCTGAATTCTCTGAATAGCTCTGGTAGATGCCGTGGGAGATATCGTTAAGAGTTACAAAATCCGCACCGTTTCGCCTGACAACAAGCTGTTCCATCTCCCGCAGGGACATGGGAACACTGGATACCCGAAGAACTGCTTCAAGGGCTGTAACATCAGTAACCACTCCTACATTCCTGTCCACAATGCCATTCTGGATAGAGCTGACTACCTGTGCCAGTGTGAGATCAAGGGATCTGAGAGCCTCCATATCAATGTCTATAAGTACTTCCTCGGAGCCGAGACCCTCAACTATCACCGAGCTTACGCCGTCAACCCGCTCCAGACGCGGTACAACCACATCCTCTGCGAGATTTTTCAGGATGGATTTCTCCGCGCCGGTTATGGCATATATGAGAAAGCCTTCACTTTCCATTTCCCTGGGTATTGTCTGGGTGATAGTGCTGGCGGAAACATTACCGGGCATTTCGTCCCGGATCATGGATATCCGCTCAGTAATTTCCATGGATGCCACATCCATGTCGGTGCCCTGGGCAAACGAAATAGTGACAACGCTGCGACCCGCACCGGAAGATGAAGAGACATCCTTGACTCCCCGGAGCTGTCTGGCCGCTTCCTCAATAGGTCTGGTAACCTGCTCACAAACCGCTTCCGGATCCGCGCCATGCCATCCTGTGACCACATTCAGCTCCGGCAGGGTTGTGCCGGGAGAGCCCTCAATTGGAATTCTGTGAAAGCTTACAACAGCCAGTCCAAGAAGAGCCAGATAGATAATAGCAGTTCCTCTGGGCCGCTTGAGAATACCTGCTATCATGAAGAGGACTTCTCTCTTGCAAATACGGTGTAAAGCACAGGAACAATCACCAGGGTAAGCAGAGTAGCAACGGAGATACCACTGATAACCGCAATGGCCAGAGGCTGCCTGAGTTCAGCTCCTTTTCCGAATCCAATCGCCATTGGCAGA
>JAUVIS010000124.1 GCA_030592635.1 Candidatus Fermentibacteraceae bacterium
AGCCTCGTTTGCGAGTTTCACGCCGTTTGTCAGAAGCCCGGTGACAAGACCCAGTGTTTCGGCATACTGGATCAGTTCTTCAAGGTCATCACGAAGGGTTGATTCCCCGCCTGTGAAAATTATATGGGGAATGCCCATATCCCATATCTTTTTCATTACAGTTTTCCACTGATCCGTTGAAAGCTCGGTCTTTTCGCGAGTTTGATTGTAGCAGTGTCCACAATTGATGTTGCATCTGTAAGTAAGGGCGAGATCCATTCTGTAGGGTACTTCAACCTCCGCCTGGAACGGCTCTGTCACATCCATGTTGATAAAGGAGATTGGTTCGGAAGCTCCTGTTTCCAGAATACCGCGCAGAACTCTTCCAAACTCCTCAAGATCAGAAGCCGCATGCTTCTTTTTCACAGAGTATCTCTTTCGCAGGGATTTGAGAATGTCTTTGTCCGGACTTTTAGAGAGTATCATCCAGACCATATCCGCGGCAACCGGATTGAGGTGAATTATCCTTGACGCGTCCACTGTAAGTATCCCCCGGCCATTTTCGCTGATTCGGAGGTGTACTCTGTGTTCACCCCGGCGGAAGTGATGCATACCCGGTTCTGTAATCCTTTTTCCTGATTCCTTCAGATTCTTAAACATGCTCACCTTCCCCCCCCGGCACAGGCACAGGCACAGCCCGCGCAGGCACACGCACAGCTGCCGCCGCCTGAGCTTCTGTATGTGGAGACTGGAACTGGATTTGTCTTTGAAGTCACTGAGGATGACATTCTCGAGAGATTCGCAACTGTGTTTCCCGCTGTTCTCTCGAGTGCCCCCCCCACCCGGGAACAGGCCTGAGAGAGACTCAAACCGCCTTTTCCGCCGGCGTGAAAAACACCACTGGAGAAAAACCCGTACATGTAAACGGGAATGAAAGTACTGTTCCGTGGAGGAAGCTTCTTCACACGGGAGTCAAACTTCTCATCAGCCAGAAGCCACTGGAACCTGTCTCCGAGAATTTCACCGGCCTTTTCAGCGGAGTAATCCAGGGCAACCATATTCCAGGCACTTTCTATAACGCTGCGATAGTATTCCCGGGATTCTTCGAGTGAAAAACCCTTCATCTTCTTTTCCAGAATTTTGATCATACCCATGAAGATTTCCCTGATCTCCCCGGGCGGAATCGGTTTGCCGCCGGAGCCTTCCGGAATAAGCCCGAGCAATTTCTTCTCATAGGAGCGAAGCCCGTCGGTGGAACCGATTTTTATCAGTTTATCCTCATCAAACTGAAGCCTGCCCTTCTTAAGCAGACCGAAAACTATCAGAACAAACACCCTGTCCAGCTTTTCCTCCAGCAGCATAGCCGCCAGGGGGGCGGTAAGTCCCCGTCTTATTCCGGAGCCCTCAAGCCCGAGTTTCGGAGGAAGATATTCTTCCTTCCTGCGATTTGCTTTTCGAACTGCTTTGATAATGATGAACAGAATAAAGGAAAAGAAAAGAAAAAATATGCCGAATCCAAGGATCAACCCCAATTCATCGGCGGATAAGAGAGGTACTTTCGGTTTCTCTGTCAGTGGACCGTCCACGAGGTCTTCCGGGAATGAAATACCCACAATGTATCTGGAATCAACGCGTCTGGTCTCTTCCCACACAAACACAACACAACCGTTTTTATCAACTGCAGTGCCGGTGAACGGCCTGTCATGGTACCGAACCATGTCCGGCTCGGAGCCCTCCGGGAAAACGATTGTCAGAGAAAAATCACTTAAACCGGTAAGCAGATCACTGTCAAACCATGTTGGGGAAAACTCCATAGATGCGTAGTCATCGTCCTCTGTATCCAGAAATACCATGTTGTTATTCACACCGGTGAGCCGGAAGTACCCCCGTTCTCCCGAGTGAATCGCGTTCCCGTCCAGGTAAACCTCAACGCCATTGTCTATGTATGTTGAATGGTAAATACGGGTGAGGGTATGTCCATCAAGACCAGCCTCTACTCCGTTCAGTATGAAGTCACTCGATGGAAATCCGATGTCAATAACATCAATACTGCTGTATCCCGAAGTACACTCGAAGAGAATATCGTAGCTGATGTCCAGGCTTCTGTCTCTGTTAACCTTCACCACGCATTTGAACTCCGGAATGGAAAAGCTGTAGTTCTGACCGCTGGCTGAAAGAGGAATCAGCACCAGCATCATAATAAGAAAAATCTTCACCATCCGGGTGCCTCCTCAATCTGGTATTCGGAGTTACAGAAGGGACAGGCGACAAGCACCGCACCCGCCCGGACAGAAATATTCTCCGAGGAAAGAGAACCCCCGCATTGATTGCATTTCATGCTTTCAAGGCTGATGTCACCTGAGAGTTCAAGTTCCCGCTTGATTACAACATCTCTGGTCGCTGGTTTCCGCAATCCGTAAATAATCATAAATGCGCTCACAGCAAGCATAACAATACCAGTTACCGGCCTGCCCCCGATAAGAAAGACAAGTCCGAAAAACAGAATCACCATGCCCAGAGCAACTAGAATAATCTTTACAGCTTTCATATTTCCTTCCCCGAAATAAATAACACCTGCTCAAGAATCAGGCAAGCGCCGGGGAGATATGAAATTAGATGGCAGGAATCAGGCTGAAGTTTCGCCGACCGACTCGGTCGCAGTTAAGACTGGTCCCTCGCTGAAAGGCTCGGTCTCCATCCGATAAAAGTGGACGGATGTTCCATCATCAAGGGCGGTTGTGCCTTGACCGCTTACCTCGAAGCCAACGCTTCTGTAGGCTCTGATGGCTCTGGCATTTTCCTTGCGAACGGTAAGTCGGATGCGGGTAACGCCAAGAGTTCCTCTGGCTTCATGAATAGCCATTGATATGGCGCGGCGGCCAATACCTTTCCCCAGAATATCGGGCCTTCCTATAATTATTCCCAGTATTCCCAGAGAATCGCCAGGACGCCGTCTGTCCACCCATACCCCGCCTATAGCCTCATGGTCAATTGTGATGGCGAACCAGACAAAATCTTTGCCCCAATTTTTTAAATCTTCCGGGGTTGAATAATTGAGAGGAGTGATCTTCTGCATGTATTTGTAAGCGCCGACGGCATGGCTCCAGTCGTCCAGCTGAGACAAATCATTTTCCTCAAAGCGCCTGAGGGACAGGTTCATATGCAACAATTCCTTATATTTACTTACCGATCAGTAGTATTCCCAGTCTCTTGGTATATATTCAATTATCCCCTGATTGGTCAACTTCTATGTGATATTGTAGATTACAGGCCGTGAAGGAGGAAAATGGCCCGCTCATCAGAAAGATCGCACTGGGACAAATTCTGGGAGAGAGAAAGAGACCTCTCAGAGATTTATGACAATGATGACAGAATCAGAGTTGAAGTCGGAAAACGGCTCAACCTTCGGAACATGATTACCCTGGAAGTGGGAGCCGCCACAGCCCGCGACAGTGTTGCGCTGGCCGGGGACGGCGCTCTGCCTGTTGCGCTGGATTATTCCCACGCTGCAATGAAGCTTGCCCGGGAAGCTGCCCTGAAAGAAAACAGGAACCTCCTTTTAGTTTGCGGAGATGCCAACGAGCTGCCATTCAAGAGCGACACCTTTGACCTGGTGTTTCATCAGGGTGTTATGGAGCATTTCAGAAACACGGATCCAATGACCGATGAGTGTGTGCGAGTTGTAAAACCGGGGGGAAACCTCCTTGTTGATGTGCCCCAGACTTTTCACATCTACACCGTGGTTAAGAAAGTTCTTATCGCGCTCAACGCATGGTTTGCCGGATGGGAAACGCAATACACAGAGAAGCAGTTGAGCTGCTATCTCCGTGAACACGGAGTGGAACCATGGTCAGCTTACGGCAGGTACTTCTCTCCCTCGCTGGGGTACAGAATGGTCAGGGAAGTACTGATGAAGATCAGGATAGTGCTACCCATGAGACCGGTCATCATACCTCCGGTTCACAGACTCCGAACAAGAATCAGAACGGCAGTTGAGCAAAGCTGGCTGGGACCGAAAACAGCTGTAATAATAGGGATATTCGCAAGGAAACCGGAGAAACAGTGAGAATTCTGGCATTGAACTGGCGCGACCCGCACAACCCTGAAGCGGGCGGAGCGGAAATACACCTGCATGAAATCCTCAAAAGGGCTGTAAAGGCCGGACACGAGGTTATCCATGTATCACATGCCATTCAGTGGTTACCGGACAAAGAGGTTATTGACGGGGTGCAGATTCATCGCCACGGTAAATGGTATTCATACAACTTTACACTTAAAAAGTACTGCAAATCCCTTGATCTGGATTCTTTCGATCTGATCATTGAAGATATTTGTAAAGTGCCGGTATTCTCTCCACTGTGGTCAAAAACACCTGTGCTGGCCATTGTTCCCCACCTCTTTGGAACCACAGCTTACAGAGAAGTTTCAGCGCCAAAAGCTATTTATGTGAACATCCTTGAGGCAATGATTCCTCTGGTTTACGGCAAGAGCAATTTTGTGGCAATCAGCGACAGCACAAAGCATGACCTTGTAAGACGGGGCATTCCCGCTAAGCAGATCAGTGTAATTCCGTGTGGAATAGACACTGATTTCTACAAACAGGATACCGCTGTGGAACCGGAAAAGGGCAGACTTCTTTTCGTGGGACGGCTGAAGAAATACAAGGGCGTTCAGCACCTGCTCAAGGCTATGAAAATACTGCAAACCAGAAATATACCCACTAACCTCACGGTGATTGGCGAGGGAGATTACTCCCATGCCCTGAAGCTGCTGGTGGGCAGACTCAATCTGCAGAACAGTGTCACATTTGAAGGCTTTATCCCTCAGGAAGATAAGCTCCACTGGCTCCAGAAAGCCTGTGTAGCCGTATTCCCTTCCGCCAAGGAGGGTTGGGGCCTTACTGTAATTGAAGCCAACTGCTGCGGTACTCCAGTGGTGGCCAGCGATTCAGACGGCCTTCGTGACTCGGTTAAAAACGGAGAGACCGGCATACTTGTAAAACATGAAGATTCTCTGGCTCTG
Organism: Candidatus Fermentibacteraceae bacterium; assembly: GCA_030592635.1. GTDB lineage: Bacteria > Fermentibacterota > Fermentibacteria > Fermentibacterales > JCC-6 > Sabulitectum. The sequence goes on from JAUVIS010000124.1 coordinate 5,002, forward strand.
GCAGATGCTCTTGAACGCATTCTCACCAATCCGGAAAAGCGAGTTGAGCTATCAGAAAACGCTCTTTCCTGGGCAAAAAGCTTCAACTGGGATCACACCGGCGAGAAAATGCTGGAAGTCATGGACAGAACTGTGAGGGAGAACAATGCTTGAAGCAATAAGAAAGAGAAGAAGCATACGGAAGTACCTTGATGAACCTGTTCCCGCGGATAAGCTGGAGATACTTCTCAGGGCAGCCATGCAGGCTCCAACAGCCCGCAATCTGCAACCCTGGGAGTTCGTGGTCACTCAGAACAGAGACATCATGAACAGGATTCCCGAAGTCCATCCCTACTCTCAAATGGTTCGTACAGCCGGAGCGGCAATTCTTGTATGCGGCAACACAAAGCTCCAGAAAGACATCTCATACCTGTTGGAAGACTGCTCTGCGGCTGTTCAAAACATTCTACTGGAAGCGGTGAATCAGGAACTGGGCGCGGTCTGGCTGGGAATCTACCCTAAAAGAGACAGAGTACAGGGCATTTCCAGGCTGTTCAATCTGCCTGAGCACATCGTTCCAATCGCTCTTGTCTCCATAGGCATTCCCGGAGAAACAAAGGAATTTGAAGACCGTTACAACACGAAGAAGGTGCACACAGACCGCTGGTGTTAAATCAGAAGACAGTTGCATAAGCTATCCTGTTATTGTATCTTAAAATACAATGCGGAAAGGATGGAAGATGCACACAGTTTCTGCAGACAGTGAATTCCTTGAGAGAGTTCTGGCGGCCGGAGCGATACTGGTAAATATCGGTGATATCGACATTCTGCTTGAACAGATACTCACCGAAGCCAGATTCTTTACCAGAGCTGATGCCGGATCAATCTACACAGTTGAAGGAGATGTTCTATCCTTCCGCCATTCCCAGAATGAAACAATTATCAACCGTGGTGAAAGAATTCCGTACACCCGCTTTACCATCCCGATCAACAAGTCCAGTATGGCGGGATATGTAGCCTGTACCAGTGAAATTCTCAATATAGATGATGTACGGAAAATCCCCGAGGAGGCTCCATACTCCTTTGATGACAGCTATGACAGAATA
>JAUVIS010000010.1 GCA_030592635.1 Candidatus Fermentibacteraceae bacterium
ATTAAAGTATTCGATCTATGCAACCATCTTCTTTCTCAATCCATGGCTCAGCTTAAGACATGATATTTATCTTCCAATATTCATTTTTCAGATGATGCTTGTCTTTAACCTGTACTTGAAGAATAGAATTACAGCATCCATGATTGCTTTTGCATGGGCTCTTTCTTCGTATCAGTTCAGCTGGATTATCTTTCCTCTTTTTCTGATTCTACTCAGAAATAAACACGGTAAAAAAGCAGCAGTCAAGGCATCAATAATTGCAGGGATGGGATTCATTCTCTTTGTTCTTCCCTTCATCATATGGTCTCCTTCCGGATTCTACAACGGGGTGTTCGGTACCTGGAGAACAGTGTTTCAAGTGGAAACATTTAACCTTTCATACTGGATACTGAGAATCTTACCGGTTCAGTACATTAAGTTCTTCCAGATACTCTGTCTGACCGGTTTCTACCTGTTTGCCCTTCCGGAATTGAAAAGTAACCGCCGGTTCTTCATGCTCTCAACCTTCATCACATTGCTCTTCATGATGACCGGTCAACTGATATGGCATTACTTTTTTATCATGCCCCCAATCTATATGCTCTACTATGTGAGATCACTCCCTGCTGACACAGAACTTAAAAGAGTAAAGGAATAGTTGTTTTCTGTTAACGGTGCTGATATTGCATTTCGCCGATTGCAAAAATAAGGAACCACCGATTTCCCGGTGGTTCCTTAATATTAACACAAACAGTGTCTTTACTGCCGGGAAAGAACCCCGCCCATCATTTTGATGGATTTTTTCGGACACTTTTCCACGCACTGACCGCAACCGATGCATTTATCGGCGATCACTGTGTGCTTCTCTTTCAGCGAACCCTCAATAGCGTCTGTGGGACAGACCCTGGTGCAGAGAGTACAGCCAATACATGTCGTGTCAATAAATGCCTTGGGCCGCACCGGAATACCATCGATGATGGCTCCTGTTGGACACTCGGAGGCACAGAGTCCGCAGTTAATACATTTGTCAGGATTAATTTTTGCCAGGAATCCATCAATGACAACAGCGTCAACGGGACAGACCTTTTCACACTTCCGGCAGCCAATGCATGCCACTGAGCATGCTTTTCTGGCAATACCGCCTTTGTCCTTGCTGGAACAGGCAACTACAACCTTCCGACTTGCAGGCCAGAGAACGATTATGTCTCTGGGGCAGACTTCAATGCATTTCCCGCAGGCTACGCATTTCCCCTCGTCGATCAAAGGTATACCGTTGTCACCCATTGTCATGGCATCAAATGGACAGACATCAATACAGTCTCCGAATCCCAGACAGCCGTATGTGCACGCCTTTTGTCCGCCCATAATCATAGAGGCGGAAACACAGTTTGATGGACCGTTGTAGTTGAAGGCGTTTACAGCCGATTTGCCGCCATTGCAGAGAATGGTGGCAATCATTTTTTCCTTTTCCTCAGCTACGGTACCCATAATTTTCGCGATTTCTGAGTTTACAGCAGAACTTGCTACTGTACATCCAGTTACAGAAGTGTTCCCTTCAACAACAGCGATTGCAAAGGCAGCGCAGCCGGGGTAGCCGCAACCGCCGCAGTTGGCACTGGGAAGTACTTCAAGAATAGCTTCAACCCTTGGATCCTTCGGTACCGCGAACTTTTTTGCGGCGAACGCAAGACCAAGGCCAAGAAGAAGGCCGATTGAGCCCATAGCTATAACAGGCCCGGTCATCGCCGAGAGAATGGAAGTATCCTGCTGCTGTGATACAAGTATCAGCGTTATCTGTGCTGCCAGTGTTATCATCACTTATCCTCCCAGCCCGGCGAAGCCCAGAAAGGCAATGGACATAGCCCCCGCAATAAGGAAAGCCAGAGGTAATCCTCTGAGAGCCTCGGGAACATCCGCCGTTTCCATTCTTTCGCGGAGACCGGCCATCAGCACAAGGGCCAGCGTGAAACCTATGCCCGCAGCGACAGAGTTGACGAGTGAGTATCCCAGACTGAGTTTATCGTCAATGTTCAGTACCGCCACGCCGAGAATAGCGCAATTGGTAGTGATAAGCGGCAGAAAAATACCCAGAGCATCATAAAGTGCCGGGCTGAATTTCTGAAGAATCATCTCCACAAGCTGTACAAGGCTGGCTATGATGATAATGAAGCTGATTGTACGGAGATACTCCATTCCATACGGAACCAGCACATGGTGATAGACAAGCCAGGAACCCAGAGTGGCCAGAACCATTACAAACACCACTGCGGCACCCATTCCAACAGCACTGTCCAGCTGCTTGGAGACTCCGAGAAAGGGGCAGATACCCAGAAAGCGTGAGAGTACATAGTTGTTGATGAAGATAGCACTGACGATTATAGCCATCATCTTCGCGATGCTGAATGACGGTTCCCCGCCATCAGGCGCTGCGATAATGACAGACATGAGCATTGAATTGATCATCTGGCACCTCCCCTTTTGCGCTTCTCCATTATGTTGAAGAAGCCAAGTATGAATGCCATAAGAATAAATGCTCCCGGAGCAAGAATGGCAATCAGCATTGGCTGGTTCTGGTAGGATTCACCCAGAAGATTGAAACCAAGCCAGCTTCCATTGCCGAGAATTTCTCTGAATGTTGCCATTATCACCATCGCGAGGGTAAACCCCAGACCCATTCCGATACCGTCAGCTATTGAAGGAAGAACCTTGTTCTTGTTGGCAAAACCCTCTGCTCTTCCCAGAATGATGCAGTTTACCACGATAAGGGGAATGAAGATGCCGAGGCTACTGTGCAGTGCGGGCAGGTAGGCATTCATAAGAAGGTCAACCAGTGTTACAAAGGTGGCAATAATGACGATGTAGCTTGGAATCCTGACCTTGGACGGTATCACCTTCCTGAACAGAGAAACCAGGAAATTGGAAAAGACCAGCACAAATGTAGCTGCTGCTCCCATTCCCAGGGCATTCTCTACACTGGTAGTCACCGCGAGGAAAGGGCACATACCCAGCGCCTGCTTGAACACGGGATTCTCTCTCATTATTCCTCGGGAAAAATCCTGCGCGATACTCATTGGGCACCTCCTGACACCGGGATAATACCAGCTGCGGAAAGAGCATCAAGCCCGTTTCTTACGGAGTTGGTAACAGCTCGTGAAGTGATAGTGCTTCCGGTAATGGCATCAAGATCTCCTCCGTCTTTTGACAGAAGGAGTGAAGAAGCATTCAGCCCGTCAAACTGGTAAAGAAACCTGGCGGGATTGGATACATTGGCACCGAGTCCCGGGGTTTCCTGCTGATAGAGAACGGTGTTCCCGGTAAGAGTACCTGCCGTGTTCACAGCGATCATGGTCTGTACTGTGCTTGAGTAGCCCTTCCCGTAAGCGACAAAAAGATAACCCAGCTCAACTCCCGCAGAGTCATTTACAGAAACCACTGCAAGGGTCTCATCAACTTCTGCGTACGGGTTGGCAAGGTCAGGCACGGAAAGACTGTCAAACATAAGTTCTCCGGAAGCAAGGCTTCCCGCGACATCTATCATTGCGTCCAGCTTGGCCTGTTCCTTCTGTTCAGCGATGATCGGTGAAGTAACGGAGTTCACATACCCAAGTGCCACTGCCGCAATTGCGGCAACCAGCATCAGCATGGATCCTACTCTGATAATCTCACCCATTGCTCGACACCTCCCCGAAACTCTGTGGTCTGGTGTATCTGTCGATAAGAGGAGTGGCCAGATTCATCAGAAGAATTGAGTAACTGCATCCTTCCGGATAACCGCCCCACCTTCGAATTACCATGGTGAGCAGCCCGGCTCCTATACCGAATATGATTCTTCCCTTCTTTGTCACGGGAGTTGTTACCATATCGGTAACCATGAAGAATCCACCCAGAATTACACCACCGGCCAGCAAGTGGAAAAGCGCATTTCCGTCTAACCAGCCCGGGCCTCCGAACAGCCACCCGAAAAGGGCCACAGAGCCCAGATAGCTCAGGGGAAGCCGCAGTTCAAGAACTCCACGGAGAATCAGGTATATGGCCCCGAGAAGCAGCATAATTACGCTTGTTTCACCGATGCAGCCTCCAATGCGGCCCATGAAAAGATTCTTCAGACTCTCTCTGGAAAAAAGCATGGATCTTACTTCTTCCGATCTCTCCGGATCGCCTTCCCATGTAAAAGTCTGCTTGAGAACATTCAGGGGAGTTGCGCCGGAAAGAGCATCAAGTTCGCCGGATTCGCTCAGTTGCGCAGTTGGCACGCCGCAAGCCTGAACATCAATTCTCTCGCCGTCCTTCCACTGCATGGGAGCGATCCATCCCGCAGTCATAAGAACTGGAAAGCTGGCCATAAGAAAAGCGCGCCCCAGCAGTGCTGGATTCACGATGTTGTGGCCGAGACCTCCGAAAGCCTGCTTGGCGACAGCAATGGCAAATGCGCTTCCCAGAACCGGTAGCCACCATGGTACTCCCGCCGGAACATTGTAGGCCAGCAGCAACCCTGTTACCACCGCGCTTCCGTCAAACGCGAAATTGACCGGTCTCTTCATAAACTTCAGGCAGAGCCACTCGGTAAGTACGGCCGCGCCAACACTGACACCCGCAAGCAGCAGAGCTCTCGGCCCGAAAAACCAGAAAGCCGCGATGAGAGCCGGGATCAGCGCAATAACCACATCCCACATGACCCGTTTTGTTGTCTGTGAGGAGCCAATATGCGGTGAGACGGCAAGATCAAATATTCTGCTTTCAGCCATTTATGCCTCCCTCGCACGGATAATAGCACGAATCTCATTCTGTGCCCGTTTGATGTGATGAACAAGATACCTGCCGGCGGGACACACATAACTGCATGTTCCGCAGGCCATGCAGTTAAGGGCTCCAGCTTTTTCCGCGTCCTCCCATTTACCGTACTCGGACGCGGTGGCAATAACACTTGCGCAAAGCCTTAAAGGACACACATCCACGCATTTCCCGCACCGGATACAAGGCCCTTCAGCGACATCTCTTACCTCATCGGGAGTAAGAGCGAGGATTCCGCTCATACCCTTGGTCGCGGGAGCAGCGTCGGTAAACATGGCCATTCCCATCATGGGTCCGCCGCTGATCAGCCTCTGCACATCTCCCCTGTACCCGCCGGCTGCCTCGATAAGGGTGGAAACCGGAGTTCCAACACAGACATCAAAGTTACCGGGGCTGGTCACACCCAGACCGGAAACCGTTGTAATTCTTCTGATGCACGGCATACCCTTGCAGACAGCGTCGGCGACAGCAACACAGGTTCCTGCGTTCTGAACCACTACCCCCACATTCAGAGGAAGACCGCCTGCCGGCACTTCTCTGCCCGCAGCGGCATCAATAAGCTGTTTCTCTGCGCCCTGAGGATACTGCACTTTCAGACGAACAACCCTCGCGCCCTTCTTTTCCAGCAGCTTGATGGCGTCCGGTTTGTTAACCTCGATACCGATACACGGATCACTGACACCGAGTACACGGGCGAGAATGTTCATTCCTGTGATAAGGTCGTCAGCTCTCTCCAGCATAAGACGGTGATCAGCTGTGAGATAGGGCTCACATTCAACACCGTTGATTATCAGTGTATCAATCTTCACGCCCTCAGGAGGAGAAAGTTTCACATAGGTTGGAAACGACGCGCCGCCCATTCCGCAGACACCGGCTTCCTTTATCCTGTTTATAATCAGGGAAATATCTGCGTTCTTCCAGTCGGATATGGGCTCATAAACCTCTCCGCCATCCTCCGATTCAGTTTTGATTACAACCGCGGGGCCACTGCGCATGTGAGGCATCGGGGCATTCTCAACCCTGAGTACCTTTCCGTTAACAGGGGAATGGGTTGGCAAACTGATGAAACCGTTCTGCTCTCCGATTACTGAGCCCCTTTTTACCTCATCACCGGGTTTAACTACCGGTTTGGACGGGGCTCCAAGGTGCTGACAGAGAGGAACGGTAACAACCTCGGGAGCAGGGAGTCTCACTACGGCTGCACCGCTTGACAGGCCCTTGTTTCCCGGAGGGTGCGCACCGCCGGCAAAGCTCTTTACCTTGCTCATGCTCCTCCATTGTTGGTGTTGGGTTCTATATTGTTATCTCACATCTAATTACATATCAATTCCAGCATACCGTCACTAAGACAGCAAAAGGATAATTGAAATACATCATGGATTCGTTGAATATACAAAATTGGAAGGCTTTTTTCAGCCCTTAAGGAGTTTGTCCAGTTCCTCACGAAACTGGGACACATCCTTGAACTGTCTGTAGACACTGGCAAATCGGACATAGGCTACCTCGTCAACATCCTGGAGCAATTCCATGACGCATTCGCCGATGAATTTCCCCTCAACCTCATCAGGATACTCTTCGGTAACCCTGGAGATTATCTGCTCAACAAGTTCCCGGATCTGCTCGCTCGAAACGGGGCGTTTCTCGCAGGATCGTACAATACCCTTTTCCAGCTTCTTGGGATCAAAAGGTTCCCGCTGCCCGTTTTTCTTGACAACCGAAGGATAACTGGTCTCAATGTACTCGTAAGTGGTAAAACGATACCCGCATTCATTGCATTCCCGCCTCCGCCTGGTTGCCCGGCCGTCCTTGACTGTGCGGGAATCAATTACCCTGTCGTTGCTGTTGGAACATCTTGGACATCTCATACGGATGTTACTACACACGAAATCGCTGTCCGTCAAGACCGAAGAATGTGAAAGCTTGACGAATTAAGACTGTATTCTTAGAATTGGGTCACTTCGGTGGTGGGTGTAGTTCAGTTGGTAGAGCCCCTGATTGTGGTTCAGGTGGTCGCCGGTTCAAGCCCGGTCACCCACCCCATCGATGCGCTCCTGGCTCAATTGGCAGAGCAACGGACTCTTAATCCGTGGGTTCCGGGTTCAAGTCCCGGGGGGCGTACCAGAGGGGACATGCCCGCATGTCCCCTTTCATAACAGCGTCGGTGCGCCCGTAGCTCAGCTGGATAGAGCAACGGACTTCTAATCCGTAGGTCACAGGTTCGAATCCTGTCGGGCGTGCCAATGAATTTACTTTCATCTCTTGACAACCGCTTTTTTTATTTGCAGATAGTAACGATACATGCTGTAGCAAGTTATCTGCTACTCCTGCCATTGAAGGGGTGTGGTTTTTTGGGTATTCGAAGAGTTGAGGGGAAGTCTCTTGAGTTGTATCTCCGTGAGATCGGTTCTAAGGAATCTCTTACATCCGCCGAAGAAGCCGATCTTGCCCGAAAGATAAAAAACGATGACCGGGAAGCACAGGAAGTCCTCGTGGAGTCTAATCTCAGGTTTGTGGTAAGCATCGCCAAGCAGTACGCCAACCAGGGTGTAGCCCTGGAAGATCTCATCAGTGAAGGCAATGTGGGCTTGATCAGGGCAGCACGGGGCTTTGACGAAAACCGCGGTTGCAGATTTATCACCTACGCTGTCTGGTGGATCAGACAGGCGATTCTTCAAACGCTCGCGGAGAATTCCAGAATTGTCAGGCTGCCTCTCAACAGGGTGAATGAATTGTATCGGATGGGCAGAGCTTCCAGAGAGCTGGGGCATAACCTCGGTCGTACGCCCTCAACAGACGAGATTGCAGGCCAGCTTGATGTGCCGCGAAAAAACATTGAAGGGATGCTCTCAATTCACAGCACACATCTTTCTCTGGACAGACCGGTTTACGATGGAAGCGACAAAACCTTCCAGGACATGATGCCTGCCAGAGGCAATGAGACCCCGGAAGATGCTGTAATAGAAGACTCTTTAAAGAAGAGTGTGCTTGAGATGCTTGAAACCCTGGATATTCGTGAGAAAACCATCATCAGCCTCTTCTTCGGGTTGAGTACGAACAGAAGACACACGCTGGCTGAAATCGGGCGAACCATGGGAATAAGCCGGGAACGGGTCAGGCAGTTAAAAAACAGGGCTATTGACAAACTTCAGCAACACTTCAGTTCAGATGCGATGCTGATGCTGCTTGACTGATCAGCTCGAATAACACCTGCTCTTAGGGCCGGAGCCCTTGTGTTCCTCCACCTTTTCAGGAGTCAGGCCCTTCTGCTTCACAACACTGAGAAAAAACCCGCCGTCTTCCGCTTTTACAGAAATACACATTCCGCAGTCAGTTGAAAGATTCCTGGGTATTGGAACCATTCTGCAGGAAATACCGCTCTTTCTGGCGGCCCTTTCAGCGGTGAGTACATGGGTCATTGATTTGAATATCATGTACAGATAGTCACTCATGGAACATCCTCACGGCTTCAAGTGTGTTTTCTATGTCGCTGACGGTAGTGAATATTCCCGGGCTGAGCCTTACCGTGCCTCCCGGAAATGTACCTATTGTTCTGTGCGCGGACGCGGCGCAGTGAAAACCGTGTCGGCAGCAGATGTTGTGCTCCCGGGAAAGGTAATCAGCGATTGCTGCTGTACACGAATCCCTCAGTGTAAATGAGACAACAGCGGTCCAGAGCATGGCTGACGACGGTCTGTAAACTGTTGCGCCGTTGATTTCTTCAATACCTCTGGCGAGCATACCGGCGATCTTCATTTTTCTTCTGTATATCTCCTCAAGACCAATGGAATTCAAGTACTCAATTCCAGCAAGAAGACCGGCCAGCCCGGGACCGTTCATAGTACCGGCTTCAAAACGGTCGGGAAGAAAATCCGGGTGCCTTGTCTTCTCGGACAGACTGCCTGTTCCCCCCTGAGCCAGAGATTGTATCTGATCGGGATCAAAGCCGTCAGCAAATACCATCCCGCCAGTCCCGGGAACTCCAAGCAGACCCTTGTGCCCTGTGAACGCAATTATGTCTGCTCCCTGCAGGAAGCTTACCGGCACCATCCCGGCACTCTGAGCCGCATCCAGAAGAAAGACTGTCCCGCTGGAACGGCATATACTTGAAACAGCCGCCACATCCTGCACAGTTCCTGTAACATTTGATCCGTGATTGAGAACAGCAAGTTTTGCTCCGGCAATGTTTTTTTGAAAAGCCTGGAGATCAAGATGCCCCTGTCCATCGCAGGGAGAGTAAACCACATTCACACCTTTTTCCGAAAGCGCGGTAAGCGGGCGAGTTACAGCATTGTGTTCCATTGTGGAGGATACAACTTTATCTCCACGGTAAAGCATTCCGTGAAGAACTGTGTTGATAGCCCAGGTCACATTGTGAGTAAATATTACATTGAGAGGGTTATTGCCGCCGAAAAAAGATGAAACGGCCTCACGGCAGTCAAGGACAACACCAAGAGCATCAAGAGCTGCTGAGCAGTTTCCTCTGGCAGGGCTGGCTCCCGTGTTTCTTATGTAGCTGGAAACAGCTTCAACAACCGAATCCGGTTTAGGCCAGGAAGTGGAAGCATTGTCAAGGTAGATCAACAGAGTGTCCTTTCTTCGCCGGACAAATATACATTCAGCGGAGACACTCAATATATGTGTTTACAGAAAAAGGTCTCGCCGCACCGGAAAGATCGGGCAACCGGCTGTGCAGTTTCTTATGCCGCCACCGGACAAACTAATGTCAGGAGTACACGCAAGTTACCGTGGTTTCCCCCAGTATGTGGCCTTCCATGGCTGATTCAAGCATGGATGCCGTTACTTCCGCGTCTGGAATATTCAAACTCTGATCAAGAGCATACAGCGAGAAGGTCAGCGAAAGATCCGGAAGCTTCTCTGCCGGGCCGGTCCATCCTGTGCCAAGAAGGTCATTTGTTCCCTGGCACATCCCGCCGGGAAGTACACGCTCGGCAGGAAGCCTGCCGTAGATCGTTTTCCTGCTGTTTGGAATATTCCACAACACCCAGAGAACCCTGCCTCTGGACGAGTGGCATATCAGAGCCAGACTTCCTGTTCCCTCGGGCTCTTCCGCCCATCCGAATGGAGGAGACGCATTGAGACCCGATGAAGCATACCAGCCGGGAAGATATCCGCCATCAGTGAAAGCACTACTGCAAATTTTAAACTCCATGGTAACTCTTTCTCCCCCCCTGTGAAGCAACATATTGATTATTTTCTCTGTTGTAAATACCCTTCCTTTTTCGGACTCCGGCAACTGTCGACATCTCCGCAGGGAGAGAACGGTTCCACCCGCGCGATTACATCCCTCACGGATGAATCACTGTCCATAATACTTTCCTCCACCTGCCTGCTGATCATGTACCCCTGCGTAACAGAGTTGTCTCCTTCAACCTGAAGGTGAAGATCTACATAAATTCCTCCGCCCTGCATGCGCGCTCTGAAACGGTGAATACTTATTACACCCTTCACCTGTTCAGCGGCTTTCCTCATCTTGTCAACGACCTCCACCGGTGGAGCAGAGTTGGTTACTTCTCCGAGAACCGGCTGCAGCACTTTCCATCCGGCCTTTACTATGAATACAGAGACAACGACGCCTCCAATACTGTCCAGAAACATCAGAGACCTGCTGAGCATTGAGGCAGTTACTGCGATGAGAACGGGGATTGAACTTAACCCGTCGGATCTGTGATGCCAGGCGTTCGCGGCAAGAGCGCCGGATCCGGTTTCCCGCGCCTTTTTCAGGGTCCAGCGAAACAGAAATTCCTTCGCGATAAGCGAGACAGCGGCGGCAAAAACTGCAAACAGGCCGGGTTTCACCGATGTCGCATTTCCTCCAAGCGCTTTCAGCGAGTCAAAAGCTATCCCGGTGCCGGTGAGTATAAGCATCAGCCCGATAAAAAGGCTGACAACAGTTTCAATGCCTTTGTGCCCCATTGGATGGCTGTCATCGGGGGGTCTGCACCAGTACCTGGCTCCGACTATTACCGCCATATCAGTTGTAAGGTCGGACAGGCTGTGTACAGCATCCGCCATAAGAGCCCTGCTTCCGGCCACAATGCCTGCATATCCTTTCAATGCAGTCAGGAGAACATTAACGATCAGGCCCGCAACAGCAGTTCGCTGTATGCGTTCAGCCTTCCGAAGAGACCCTTGAGATGTACTCTGCATAGAACTCCACACACATTAAATAGTCCGTAATGGAAATGCTCTCATCAGCTGAATGAAGAGCTCCAACCCCCCTCCGGTCAAGATGAACAGGGAGAAATCGGTATGTATTTTTTGCGACCTGTGAGTACCTTCTTGAATCGGTGGCAGCCGGAAATACACCGCATCTGAATCCGGTTCCGGGAGCAACGGTGTGGAGAATTGAGGTCTCAAGCGCGTTGAAATCCCCGGTTTGTCTGCTGGAAACAGTTGAGGGCTCTGAGATACTTGCATTGTCAAGAAGTTCAACGGTGATACCAAGAGGATCTGCAATACTGTGAATGAATTCAAAAACCTCAGCTACCGAACTGCCCGGAGATGGCCTCGTGTTGATAACAGCCTCTGCCGTTCCCGGAAGAACATTCTCCTTGTGTCCGGCTGAAAGGATCGTTGGCGCAAATGTGGTTGCGGCCCATCTTGAAGAACTTATCCCGCCGGGTATATCAGGCAGGGACATAGAGGCATCATCAAGGGCCACAAGGCCTCTGGCGAGAGTTCCGATTGCAGTCCTGTCGGGAGGCACTGAGGAATGCCCCTGTACAGCATCAGCTTTGAGTCGAAAAGAAGCATAGCCCTTCTCAGCCAGGGCAACTTCAGCGGTAAAGCTGCCGTCCGATTCTGAATAAATGTATCCACCTTCATCCAGAACACTGCTGCATACAATACCACTGTTTTTCAGGCTCTCTGTAATCGCTTTTGCGCCATGAAAACCGCCGACCTCCTCGTCGTGGCCAAACGCGAGAAACACAGTGCGCCGGGGTTTAAAGCCTCCGGCAAGAAGAAGAGAAACAGCCTCAAGCATTCCTCCATAGCCGCATTTGTAATCAATGGTTCCTCTGCCCCATATTCTGTTTCGGAATATCTCTCCTCCGAACGGATCATGAGACCAGTGTTTATGTTCACCAGCGGGAACAACATCCTGGTGGGCAGCAAGCATTACAGGTTCCAGGGAAGGATCGCCTGCCCATTTCAGCAGGATTGACGCGCCGCCAAGAAGCTCCATTTCAAGCACGGAAAATACTTTGCTCCATACCCTCGCAGAATAATCGCGCATATCATGAAAAGGCTCCAGAGAGAAATCCTCCGGCATTGATATCGTTGGGAATCTGATCGTTCCGGCAAATCGACGGATAATACCGTTTTTTTCTTCCCCGGAGAGTTTCAAACCTTTCAGGGGGGCATCATAACTCAATTGGTAACATTTACCCATCTGATGTTGAATCCTTCATATCCGAGAGAGTCGATTCTCACAAAAACGCTCTCGGCAATTTCCATTGCATCGCCGAAGGTGGATTCAGAAGGAAAAAGCAGAGTAACATGTACCGGTCTCTCGTCAGTGTTTCTTCTGCTTATGGTTCGCGCTGCCTGATTCATTCCGCTCCTGAAAACCCGTTCATCAAACCTGTAGCCACTGGCGGGTTCAACTATATCCTTGTTGTATTCCTCGACAATGCATCTGAACCACTGATCAGTGAAGAGTATTTTCAGTTCCACGGGCTGAACCTCTGCGGAATCGTCCAGCAGGGCAAGTATAGGCACTGCGGTGTAGCTTGTTTCAGTTGAATCAGTCCAGGCATAAAGCGAATCCGGAGCCAGCATTCTGAAGTCATTACTGTTGATCTTCTGCAGCATATAGTTTACAACCGGTTGAATTGACATGGAGCCGCTGCCAAGGAAAGAGACCCCCGTACCCTCTGGAATCAGGGAAAGATCAACATTGGTTCTGGGTGAAGCCGATGTGCCTTCAGCGTTAAAGACATACACTATGTCAGTGCCCAGCATCAGTGGCAGCGAGTCAATCGAGATCTCCTCCTCAATCACTTCACTTACCACATCCATTACAGGCTCATATTCCGCCCGGTCAAAGCTGCTGACAACAAATACAGCGCCTATGACACCCAGGATAAACACCGTCAGGCCGATAAGATCGGCGTGCCTTTTTCTGGGGATTGTCAGCTCAATAGCTTTTCCGCTGCCATTCAGTTTCCCGTCGATAAGGGGTTTCTTTATAGCAGCTCTCTGATCCTTCATGGGGTCTGTCTGCGGCTCAAGCCTGAATCCGCAGATGTTGCACTTACCGGTGTTCCTCCCGTTATCGTGTCCGCAATTTCTACAGCGCATCAAATGACCTCCATTGAACTTTCAGCGCTTGAGGCTGAATCCACCTCAGCAGGAGTGTAGAACTCCCTGAAGTACTCTTCATCAATGTAAGGACGATACACTCCCGACAAACTATCAACAAGTGCTTCTATTGCCTCTGTTTCAAATCTCTGATTAGCTTCAGCAACAACTCTTCCCCTGATATCATCAAAAGAAGGAATGTGCTCGGGATTAACATCAGTAAGACGGAACCACAACGCAGTTGAGTCAGAAAGAACAACAATTGCTTCTTCACCGGGAAGAAGACCGAAGAGGACATCTCTGTCATTCTCCGGAATCATGGGCCTTCTCAAAGGAATTGTTATTGTCTCCTCACCCTCAGCCAGTATGGGAGGGAAGATTTCGAACTGGTCAATCGCAGCCAGAACATCATCTCCTGAAGCCATCATCACTTCGACGGTTTCCATTCTGTCGGCGTTCTTGAGAAAAAGTACATGAAAAACTCGACTCTCCAGAACAGGGTAGTCATCCCGGATTTCCAGATAAACATCGTTCAGAGATGCTGAATCCGAGACAATCCTCACGGAAATTACAAACTCGTAGTATTTGTCAAGAACTGCTTCCCAGTGTTTCGCTTCCAGTCGGTTTGCCACATCAGGAACGGTATCGAGACCAAGCAGTATTGCTTCCTGCATCTCTATATCAAAAAGAGCAAGTCTCCTCGCGTAATCACCAAGCCACTTAATGTTGTCTGTGCTTCTGGGAAGATGCCCTGGAAGACCCATAATGTTTTCTGTCACGGAGAAAAGATTCCTTGATCCTCCATCCCAGGATACGGCGACAAGATTTTCTTCCTCAGGCTGGAAAATACCGAACATCATACCACGGGCATCGGCATTCGCTGCCATGAGATGCATTACGTCCGGATCAACCTGAACATTGTAGACTGTCTTCAGGCTGTCCTCCAGGAATATCTTTCTGGACTCTCTGGATCTTGCGAGCAGCATGGAAGCTATGCGCTGAGAGTCAACTTCAAATGGCTCAACAGCGTGTGTCCAGGTTGAATCAATCTGAAGCATTCGCCATCCCAGGGCAACCGGGAATGGATCAATAATGTCTCCGGCTTCAGCTGTAATCAGGTACCCGAAGTCCATGACATTGGAAAAATTCCTGTCAGCAAGAGTGATTTGACCCCTTGTCTGCCTGATGATTTCATCCATACCTATTTCCACCGCGAATCCGGAGAGGTGCTCACCGGCTCTTACCATTGAAAGAACGCTGTCTGTAAGAAGACTGTCCTCATGGTAAAAGCAGGTATATGAAATTCCAGTACCCATTGTTTCCCAGAAATCTCTGACTACTTCATCGCTGATTTCCACCTGATCCAGAACAAAGGAAAGCCACTCCGCCTGAAGAATTTCTCTGGATCTTTCGTGAGTTAACCGCACCACTTCCCTGTCGTTGTCAAGTCCAAGTTCAACGGCATGGGCAATGAACAGTTCTCTGGCAATGATGTTGTCTCTGAACACATCCACCGAGAGTGTGTCTCCGCGATATCTCTCGAATGACTCGTTTACATTTTCCGGGTAAATATGTCTTTCCCCGACAGAGATAACAGCACCGTCAGCACCACCTTCAGGGACTGCCCCGCATGCGGAAAGCAATACTGCAGAACCGATCAGAAACAACATTGTAATCTTCTTCAAAACGGACTCCATTCCTTTTATGATTTCAGGTTTTACAAGCACACACGATAGCATTATTGTTACCCCTTCAGGCCGAAATGTCAACAGGAGGTGAAATGTTCTTTTCTTTACTGCTGATCTTGTCCGGTGTTCTCGGATCGGAAACAGTGCTGTACACTCCGTCCACCTGGGATTCCGGGATTTTTGCTGTGGATCCGGAGTCCGGAGATGTCCTGATCAGCGTTAACGCGGATACGCCGTTCAGACCTGCAAGTACCGTCAAGGCAGTGACTACCCTTACTGCCCTGAACACACTGGGGGCAGCTCATGTTTACTGCACCACCATTGAGGTGGATACTCTCGCAAACAGTATTTTTCTCGTAGGGGCCGGAGCTCCACTGCTGTCCATAGAGGATGTGGCAAGAGCAGCGATGGAAACAGCAGCTGTTCTTCCTGAAAGAACAAATTGGAACCTTTTTCTGGATCCGTCGGCATTAACCGGGGAATCCCATCTGCCGGGCTGGGATGCCGCTGACTGGAACAGAACCTACTGTCCACCGGTGGAACCCCTTTGCATCGGGGACAATGTACTTGAAATTGTTGTCGCGTCAGTAAACGGAACAATAAGACTTTTCACCTACCCTCCGCTACCGGGACTCAGAGTATTCGCCGGGAATATTACAACAGGCAGCCTTACAGCACTAACTGCCACGGGCGGCAACTGGGAAACCGACCAGCCGGAAGTGACAGTTTCCGGAACTATCAGAACCGGCACACGGGAAATCCTTTATAAACCCTTTGCCGGAGCCCCTGACGAGCTGGCTCAGGTTCTGTGCGACGAACTTGACCTCTGGGATGTTAATGTCAGCTACTCTGGAACAGGAAAAGCGGATTCTTCACTGCTTACCACAGCCGTAATGTATTCTGATCCGCTGTGGATGATTCTGGGTTCCATGAACAAATGGAGCAGAAACATTGTAGCGGAACAGATACTCAGGACTGTGGCTAATGAAGAAACGGGGGAATCGGGTTCCACAAGAGCTGGATGCGATATCTCCGGTACGCTTCTTGACAGCCTGGTACCCGAAGCACGAGGCTGGCAACTCGCCGATGGATCGGGGCTTTCGAGATTCAACCTGCTCACCCCCAGACAACTCGCTGCTGTATTCACTGCAGGGGCGGGTTCACTTGAATTCGGACCGGAGTTCCTGGCTTCCTTCCCTGTCAACGGCGTGGATGGCACACTTTCAGAACGAATGCGAAAATTGCCCGCCGGAGCTTTTCGAGGGAAAACAGGTTCTCTTAATGACACATGTGCCATCGCTGGAATTCTCACCGCCCAAAGCGGAAGAAGGATTGCTCTGGCAATACTCCTGGAATTTCCCCGGGGACAGATCTGGAGAGCCAGAGCCTGGCAGGACAGATACATTGAGTCAATGTACTACAGCCTGTAGTAAAACCCTATTTCACCCGTTCCATGTACTGGCCTGTCCGGGTATCTACCCTGATTTTCTCTCCCTCTTTCACAAACAGAGGAACCTGCACCACAACCCCCGTCTCCAGGGTAGCGGGTTTTGTACCTCCTGTTGCTGTATCTCCCTTCAAACCGGGATCAGACTTTGTGATAAGTAGTTCAACGAAATTGGGAGCTTCCACCATAATTGGCTTGTCGCCAACGGAAAGCACATCAACCTGACAGTTGTCAGTGAGGAAATCAGCTGCGTTACCCACCAGCCCCCCCGAAAGATCTATCTGTTCATAGGTTCCCGGATCCATAACAGTATATGAATCATCTGTGTGATATAAAAGCTGATAAACCCTTCTTTCCAGCCTGACCTCAGTAACTCTCTCCCCGGCGCGCCAGGTTTTCTCTATTACTTTCCCCTGAATCACATCTTTCATCTTTGATCGAACAAAGGCGGCGCCCTTGCCGGGATTTACATGCTGAAATTCTGTGATCTGATAGTATCTGCCATCGATATCCAGAACCATGCCTCTTCTGAAATCGTTAGATGTTGCCATCGATTGCTTACCTCCGCAACAGTTCTTTTACTGTTTCAATTGCTGATAGATATCCATAAATGCCTGCTCCGGAGATAACCACTTCCGCGCCCCCGGCAGTCAGCATTCTGTGTCTGTATGGTTCCCTTCTGTGTATCTGGGAAATGTGAACTTCCACCACAGGGCCGTTGAAGGCACGCATGGCATCAAGAACGGCAACAGATGTATGTGAAAACCCTCCGGGATTGATTATCAATGCATCCAGAGATTCAGAAGCATCGTTAATGGCAGTTACCATCTGCCCTTCCACATCAAACTGCTGAAAAAATACCACAAGCCCGACCTTCCTGCCCCAGGCAGCGAGCAGGGATTCAAGCTCCGATGCGGAAGTATCGCCGTAGATCATCGGCTCGCGCATACCCAGCGAAGCCAGATTGGGTCCGTTGAAAATGGCTATTTTGCTCATTTCTCGTACGCCGACAGCCCCAATTCCTCGCACTCTTCAGGAGTGAACAGGTTGAACAGACTTCTGGGAGCCCTGTTCGGGTGCTTAACAGAATCAGAAGCGATTTCGAAAGATTCCCGTGGTGTATCCGTATCGCTGTTCTCTTCAGTTTTCTTCTGTGCCGCAAGTATGGAAGCCATCCTGCCGGTTTCCGGATAAGTAACATCCTGTCCGGTTACCCTTGCTTCTCTTGCAGCTTCCTTCTTCTTCTCCCGGGATTTCTTCAGCATTTCCTCAATTTCGGGATCCCCGGGATACTCAAAGAGATACTCCTCAAACAATTCAATCGCACGGTTCCAGTTCCGATTTCCGTAATGGATCTCTGCGAGGCTTCTAATGGCAATCAGGTTGAGAGGATCAATAGAAATAACCTTCTCGAAGACCTCCAGAGCCTCATCCGTCAACTTCTCAGCAAGGGCGCATCTTCCGAAAACGACATTGACTGAAATGTTGTCCGGCCAGCTGCCCAACCCATTTCTGGCCACTTCCAACGCTTCGGTATTTCTCTCAGAGTGACGGAGCTTTCCGGCTAATCTGACACAAAGAGCCGGCGTCGCTCCGGAAAGCCACTTCTGATATAAATCCTGAATATCACTTTCAATGTCAGGCACTTTCTACTCCTTACGGAATGTATTCATGATAATCCAGCCCTCGCGCAGGTAGGGTTCCTTCTTGTAGCCCGGATTGTAAACCTCCATGTCGAGAATATACCATTCGCCGCCTGCGTCAAGGACCCTGGCAGTAAAGGAGCCGGCATTCAGGTATTCCGGATTGCGCCAGACTCCTGTAATTTCCCATCCAGGCAACCCGTTCTGATTAATCGGCGTAGTGATAACACGCGCCCTGTCAACAGAATCGGCGGAAGCATCGTAGAAGAAGAGCCGTGCCATAGCCTCCCTGGCCAGAACAGCATTCGAATCGGTAAGCTCAGCTTCAGTAGTAAGCATCTGTATACTGAAAAGAAGCAGACACTCATCATCAGGATGTCTCTGGTATTGAATGAACCCATCCTCCGGAGTCCAGATCCTTATACTGAATGACTTCGGCATATTCAGAGTAAAGCCCAGTTCAGAGAGGCTGTCCATTCTTTCCGGCGAAGTCATACTGGTACTGACAAAACTTTCGTAGATGTAGTCGTGCATCTGATCTTCATATGCCGCCTCCAGCGCTTCGGACAACCCCACGGGAAGTTCCGGCGACTGCGGATCAACCACCACCGCAAATACCTGTTGATCCAGCGCCCAGACATCCGGACCGCTGTAAATGCCGGTATCGTCTTCTACCAGCCTACCCGGAATCTGATGGATTTCCGAGGGGTCAAGAAGAAGAAGAATTACTCTTCGGGCCTTGAGTGTTCCATGAAACTCAGTTGTTTCCGCGAATGAAAAGCTGAAAACTTCTTCAGGATCTATCGTTTCCACAATGAGATTAAGATCCTGAAGACCGCCACTGTCTATGAATTCAGTAAGAGAGGCGCTGTAAACAATCAAAACTCCATTGACAGGTCCAAGAGAGTCCTGCCTGCAGGAAACAGCGGAAAGCAGAAGAAGAGCAGCGAACAGACCTTTTTTCATTACTTCCTGCTCTTTCTTTTATCAAAAAGCGGCTTGACTATTTTCAGCACAGTCAGTACCGCCGGAAGGTAATTCACAGTATTGCTCACCACGGAAGCACCTGAACCGGCGTTAACCCTCTTTGTAAGAACTCTGACTTCGGAAGCAGTCTGTCCAACCTCCCGGCCTGTTTTCTCCATTTCAACAAGAGTGCCCGAGAGCACCGGCATCAGTTGTGAAAGATCACTTCGTACCCCGTCAAGTGTTTTCTCAGCACTTTCGAGAGCTTTCCTGGTTCTTCCAAAAAGAGCGGCCATCATTCCCGCGATAACCCAGAAGCTGACTACCCCCACCAGCAGTACAATCGATGTAGCATCCATATAATTCACTCCCCGTAATCGATCCTATCTCCTCAAAATGACGATTTCCACCCGCCTGTTCAGTGACCTTCCCTGTTCATCATCATTGGCCGCCGCCGGTCTTCTCTCTCCGAACCAGATCGGTTCTATCTCAATGTTGTAATCGCTGAGCTGAGCCTCAAGGTACGCAGCCACATTCAGCGCGCGTTCAGTTGAAAGATCATCGTTAAAACCGAAGGTACCGTCGCTGTCCGCGTGGCCCTCAACGGAAACAAAAACCCCGGGATTGTTCTTCAATGTTTGAATCACTCTGTCCAGATCGGGGTATTGATCCTCCCTGATTTCGCCAACAGCATTGTCAAAAAATATTGTTGACATTGATAATCCCTCGCGTTCGCGGGCAACTATCATGAACTGGAAAAGATTTACAGGATCAGTTTCGTAGTACAGATAGTTCAGATCCTCATTCATCTGTCTGCAGTTCACATCCAGAGGAATACCGCCTCTTACTCTCGTGAGTCCGAGAGTGGCTGGATTAATCCTGTTTCTGTCCATCCATACTTTGCTGACCCTGAAGCTCAGGCTGGCTTCAATAATATCTACACTGTCCACTGCTCCGTACACCGTTTGCGGCTCAACCATGACCAGTTCAGCATGCCTTGCGGAAATAAGGAAATCGCCGATGTGATCCAGTGACGCTTCGAAATAGTAGTATCCCTCATCCTCGTCAATAATTGCCGCAGGCATTCTCACCAGAGAATTGTCTTCCTCAACTCTGTAAAGTCGAAGCAGCCTCAGCTCAAGGTTATTCTGTTCAAGCCAGTACCTCGGCACCCTGAATCCCACGGAAAGATCTCTGATGTCTTCCCCGGTGAAAGTGGCTCTGGACGGGAAGTAAGCATAAAGAACCTGCTTGTCATCAAGTTTAAGCGTACTGTTCAGTGGTATCTGGTCGTACTGTGCAATAATCAGTGAGTCATTCTGAACATCTCTGTTGGCCCAGAGACAAACCTCGTACATATCTGTTCCGGTTTCCCAGGTTCTTCGATCCACCAGAGGAGGAAGAGGAACCCTGGGTTCATCTTCCAGCCATTCAGTACCACCCAGTCTGAATGTAAGCCCTCCTCTGTGCCTGCCCCATGTTGATTGAAGATCGTTCATTGGAAGGGCAAAAGCATAGTCAAAAGAAACAGGAAGCGCACCCTCATACCTTGCGGACAATCCCGCCGAGAGTTCTGAAGTTTTTCCAAGGGTTCTGGCTCTGTAACCTGCCCTGAAACCCCATGTGGAAGCAACTCCAAACCACTTCTCCAGTCCTAATGCAAAGTCAATGTCTTTTTCTCCGTCAATATCATCCAGAGACCAGTCAACCTGAATAACGGGTGTGATGAATCTCGGATAGAACGCGGCTCCAAAGGAAATTTCTATTGGAAGAACATCCTCTTCCCCGATACCCATGTCGGGCGAAATGAGATTCCTGGCCACTCCTGCCAGAGTTACCCTTCTGCCAAGCTCCGCCTGAAAACCGAAATCCGCAGAAACAGCTTTTGCCCGAAGACCGTTGGCGGCGAAGAGCGGATCGTATGAAGTAAACTCGTTGTCCACATAGTCTCTGTACATGTAGCGTCCGGTGAAACCGAAAGAAACAGGGAATATTCCGGGCCTGAATGCCAGGGCTAGAAGCCCCTCCCCCTGAGTGCACTGGTCTGACGCGTTGAGGATATCAGCGCCCAGACCGAAAGCGGAGAATCGGGTGACAGGTTGCACATACCCTAAAGCACCGTAGTTTATGGAATTCAGATCCATGTTCGGATAGAAACTGGTGTACTCGGTTCCCACCATCAGCCTGCCGGAGCGAAGAAGGCCGGCAGGATTCCACCAGGAAGCCCAGGCATCATCAGCAATGGCAATAAAAGCTCCGGCCATTCCCATGGCACGAGCGCCGGGATTGAGAACATCCGCGTAAACTGTTGATGTTAAGGCAAAAACCAGCGCGAAGATTATTATCTTGCTACACATACTGTTCCCGTCACCTCCCCCGCAGAAGCTGAAGCATGGAAAATATAAACTCCTGACGGTACTGAATTCCCTGCATTGTCACGCCCGTCCCATACAGGTTCTGTACCGGTGATGTTCCTCACAGGTACTCCCTCAATGTTCAGTATGACAAGAGTAATTGCTGCGTCCTCCGCCGCGGGCCAGACAAACGAAGCTGCATCATTTATACCGTCGCCGTTCGGGGTGAAAGGAGTGGGTATTACAGTCATCCCAGGTGAAAAACTCCTCAGCAGGGAAATGTCGAATTCGGTATAGAGATCTTCCTCAACCATCGCGGTATCGGAAAACACAGCGTATGGATCCTGATCAACATAAACAGGCACATTTCCCACAGGCACCTCTTCGAAGTAGTAGTAACCAGTGTTGTCGGTAACAGATGTTATTCCCAGTCCCAGAATGGATACAACAATGTCCTCGAGATCCCGGCCTGTATAAACATCTGTTACAATACCTCCCAGAGATCCGCTGGGACCCTGCGCGGTGGCGGAAGCCATGTTACTGTACTGGCTCTCCCCGTCAGGATCCGAATAGACGCAGGTAGCCCAGTAGTAGTAACCGATTCCGTTCACAACCTGTGAATCTGCCCATGAGACCGTGTCCGTGCTGAATTCAGCAATAGGATCAGGTTCCGGAGAAAGTGGACTGATGGATCTGTAAATCCTGTATGAAGTCAGCCCTTTACCGTCGGCGGAAGCCTCAGGAGGATCCCAGCTCAGCGGAATGAAACCGTCATTACCGCTGACAGCCGCCAGGTTCCGAGGCGGAGCAAGTTCGCCGATAACAGCAAATGGTCCGTAAGTGGAAGTATTGTTCGTTTCATCATGTTCAATAACAAGTGAGTCGGGATCTACCACGGATACCTGATACCTGTTGCCTATATCGAAATATGTGAATCTGTAGCCTCCCTTGAAAGAGGCTGTTTCCCCGCTTTCCAGTGGAGGCACATCAAGAAGCAGAACTGGCTGATCCAGCGAGTCCGGATCATCTGTAATGTAGTAGGCAAGCTGAGTTGCAGACGATGGACCTTCACCGTCATTGCTGACAATAACGCTGAAACCAACAGTCTGTCCCACTTCGAAAGGAGGAGAGGCATCAGGAGATGCAATAGATACGGTCAGATCCGGATAAGCCAGAACAATGGTGAACTGACCGGAAGCATCGTCAAGCCCTCTGTTGCCCGCACCGGTAACCACATCAACGATGTGGGTTCCCGGCTGATCCGGACACTGCAGAGTGAATTCCGTCGATGCGCTGGAGTTCTTGTATACCAGATTTCCCATAAATGCCGGTATGTTGACATCGCCGCTGAAAACACCGGGAGGATTAAGTGTGGCCCACGCTCCCACGGCAATGTATCCTCCTGTGTTGGCTATAGAAACTGGAATTATCAATTCGCCTCCGGGGGGCGCGTATATAGTGGTGTCCACGGGGAATGTTACCGCAAGCACCGGATCCCTGGCGAAGCGGTAGGCGGAGATGGCAAACTGCTGCTGCTCCAGCGGATCTCCGGGATCCGCCCACGATACACCGGTAACTTTCACATTCCAGGCGCCCGGCTCAGGAGATTCCACGGCAATCCTTTCAACAGGACTCTGGGATGTTACACCGGCAGGAAGCGTATAGTTATACTCCACATTGGAGGGCGAAATCAGAGTTACATCAAGATCCACCTGTATCCCCGGAGACACGGAAGGAACATCCGAATATCCCAGGCCTACGGACATCCAGCTGGTGTAAGCGGGAACATACATCATCCATTGTTTCGATCCCGTTCCCTCCACAATTACGGAATTTATCCACAGCAGCCGCTCAACTTCTTCAGAGAAGTAAGTACCGGGAAGGTGATATCCGTCCAGAAGACCGAAACCGCTTGCGGATGTCGCGTAGCCGGATTCGGGAGGCCCGGTGTTGCTCTTAAGGGGAATTGCGCAGGCTGTCATAATGGCCACCGCGTCTTCCGAACTGAAAAGATCCCCGTACTTCTCTTCACATATTGCCAGTGCCGCGGAAACAAAAGCAGCTGCCATGCTGGTGCCGGTAAAACGGGTATAGGAAGGTTCGCCCGGCCACCGGTTCACAGGATCATCAAGCCACTGGCCTCCATACTGCGCATTTGTTGTCGCAACTCCGTTCTGCATGGTAGACTGCAGAAACTCTCCTCCGGGAGCAAGTATCTCGGGTTTAAGCCGTCCATCAACAGTGGGACCTCTCCCGCTGTATGAGGCCAGAAGAAGATTCCCGTCATCGTCAGGCAGGAAGGTAACCGCCCCAACGGTAATCGCGTTCCTTGCAATCGCCGGGGAAGGAACAGCGCCGGGCGCGGGGTTGTTGCCGGAACTGAAAATTGAAAGTTTGCCGTTCCTTGACCAGGTATCCACGACCTGGCAGAATCCATCGTATGAAGTTGATCCGTCAAAACCCCAGGAGTTATTCACAATATAACAGTCGTTTGAAAAGAATTCAGTGTAAAACCCGGCAAACTGAGCAGGCGTCATCGACTCAGGCCTCTGAATCACATAGAGCTGAGCATCCGGCGCGCCTCCGCGTCCATTGAATTCGCAATCGAGATCAACTTCTCCTCTTGAAGCAATAACACCGCAGACAGCGGTGCCATGGCCGGTGGGATCCGGATCTCCTGCCACCACCGCGCCTTCAAGATCCGGATGTTCGGACCAGACTCCTGTGTCAAGAACGCCAACCCGTATACCCAGACCTGTGTAGTAGGTCCACAGATCCGGCAGACCGGTCACCTGACGACTGTCATCAGCCTGGTCGTTGAGAGCGTGGGCACGGGCAGTTTGCGGCCTGTCCGGAACAGCTGAAAGAACACCTGACTCCACCGGACCCGGAACCAGCCACCACTGTTCTGAAAAAGCAGTGCCTGTCGGAGGGATAAAGCCGGGAGCCATTCTGACAAGCCATCCGCCGGACCAGTAGCGATCCTCAAGTTGAACAGCATCCTGCCATGACCACCGGGTAATGCTTCCGGCGAATCCCGAACCCCTGAGAGCATCCGGATCCGGATTCTCTCCGACTACAGCGACAAAACTGCTGCCGGTCGGAGCATAGCCGGTTGGCCACAGCCCTGCCTGATCAAGAACGGCAAGATCGCGGGGAGTTAGATGTCTGTAAACTTGAATCAGCACAAGATCTCCCGTGGAACCGGGAATAAAATCAGTCATAAGCGGCCCTGATCCGTTACCTGCAGAGATATAGTAAGTGTCTGACTGCAGAAGCACACTCTGCCTGTCTTCATGATCCAGCAGGGTCAAATCCTCAAGGGCAGGCAGATCAACCGATTCAACAACAGGATAATCCGCGGTTGAAAAGAACGCCAGCAACAAAAGAGAAAACACAGTCATAGCCACTCCAATTGTAGTTAATCACATATTGTAGAGATACTATAAATTGTATTGGTTCGTCAACCGCCTATAAAACAACAGAATCGGGGCAATTCGAACTTGATTGCCCCGGCTCGAATATATGCGGAACAGGATTACTCTGCCGACGATTTCGCTCTGGCTTTGAATGTATTTTCAAGAAGAAAAGCAATTGTGAGTGGTCCCACACCTCCGGGAACCGGAGTTATCGCGGAGCAGACATCAAAGACATCGTTGTAGGCGACATCTCCAACCAGTTTTCCGTTACTGTTTCTGTTCATTCCAACATCCACAACAACTGCTCCCGGTTTAACCCAGTCCCTTTGAATCATTTCCGGTTTACCCACAGCGACAATGAGAATGTCGGCCTTTCTGCACTGTCCCATGAGATCCACAGTACGGCTGTGCGCGACTGTCACTGTACAGTTCTCCCTGAGCAGAAGCGCTGCCATGGGTTTCCCAACAATGTTGGATCTTCCCACAACAAGAGCATTCTTACCGCGCATGGAGATGTCATGATGGTGAAGAAGTCCAACAATGCCTGAGGGGGTACACGGGAAAAGACCTTCTTCACCTCTCCACAGTCTTCCCACATTCACAGGGTGAAAGCCGTCCACATCCTTTTCAGGCAGCACTGCTGAAGCTACCCGGTCAACAGAGATGTGATCAGGAAGAGGAAGCTGAACCAGAATGCCGTGGACAGTATCATCGCAGTTCAACTCACCGACAAGCCCCAGAATATCCGCTTCCGATGTTTCAGCGGGCAGGCCGATTACACGGCTGTTAAAGCCCACCTTTTTACAGGCCTTTTCTTTAGCGCCAACATAAACCCTGCTGGCCGGATCATCGCCGACCATTATCACTGCAAGCCCCGGAGCTGATCCCTGAAGCTCACTGACCCGATCTCTCAGGGAAGCTCTGACAACCCTGGCGTATTTCCTGCCGGAAAGGACAAGAGCCATGTTATCCCTTTGTGATCTTCTCGATCTCGACCCAGGTCTGGTTCTGTCTGTGACCGGTCTTCCGTTCGTATCCCTTGCGCCTCTTGCGTTTGTAAACCACGACTTTGGGTCCCCTTGATTGCTCTACAATCTTGGCCAGAACCTTTATCCCGTCGATAAACGGGTGTCCTACAACAACTTTATCATCTTTGGCAACAAGAAGCACTTCCTCAAAAGTGTGAGAAGCACCCTCTTCCCCGGTAAGACGGGGAACCATCAACTTCATACCCGGTTCAACTCTGAATTGAGTTCCACCTGTTTTAATAATCGCGTACAAACCGTACCTCCATTTATATTAATCTAATTCACCAGTAATACGCAGCCTAATCACTTATCAGAACAGCGCAAACTTATACTATTTCAACCCTTCGAGGTCAAGTTCCGGCATCAGGTGAGTACAAGCCTGAAATATCTTCATGCGAGTCAAGAGAAAACACCTTGAACTCGGCCTGAAGCATTCTCTCATCCTCATGAATATGAACTGAAATTCTGTCACTTCTTGCGGTAAGATACTCAAGGCGTCTTCCGTCATCCTCCATGAGGTACTTTGCGACAATGGGATTAATGGTTACCACCATATTCGTGTGCTTCTTCCCGTTGGCGGCTCTCTCCAGGAAACGCTCTATTCCCGTGAGCACACTTACCGGTGTTTGAATTCTGCCGGTGCCCGCACAATGTTCGCATACTCCTGACATGGACTGAACAAGACTGGGTCTCACTCGTTTTCTCGTCATCTCCACCAGCCCCATGGGACTGACCTGACATGTTTTTGTGGGGGATCTGTCTCTCCCCAGCTCGCCTCTGAGACAGTTTACTACCTTATCTCGATGTGATGAATTATCCATGTCAATGAAGTCAATTACAATAATGCCGCCGAGATCCCGAAGGCGCAACTGGCGGGCAACCTCACTGGCAGCTTCCATATTTGTCTTCAGTATTGTGTCTTCCTGCCTCCTGCGCCCCACATACCTCTTTGTATTCACATCTATGGCAACAAGAGCCTCGGTGTGATCAATTACAATTGATCCTCCGCTCTTAAGTAAAACTTCTCTGCGCACAAGACCGGATATTTCCTTCTCTATGCCATACTGATCGAATATCGGTGTCTTGCCCCTGTAGTATTTCACCTTGCCTGCGACACCGGGATCAAATGCCTTCAAATACCTTCTGATCTGCTTTGCGACAATCCTTGAATCGCACACAATTGAGTTCATATCAGGAGTAACAAGATCCCGCACAGTCATTGTGATAAGATCATGCTCCTGATGAAGAAGAGCCGGTGCTCTGGACTTAACAGTAAGAGCGCCTATCTCTTTCCACTTGTTAACTATCCTGACAACATCAGTTCTAAAACTCTCCTCGTCCTTATCAACCCCGGCAGTTCTGGCTATGATGCCGAAACCCTCAGTCCTGACCTGTTGAACTATTTTTCTCAGCCGGCTTCTTTCCTGCCGGTCGGTTATCTTTCTTGACACTCCCGCGACTGAATCTCCGGGCATGCTCACAACATACCTTCCCGCGATACTTATTCTGGTACTCACTCTGGCGCCTTTTGTACCTATAGGCTCCTTGGTAACCTGGACGAGAATTCTTTTACCCTTCTCCAGCACCTTCTCAATCGGTCTCCGGGTCTCATCCGCCCTGGGCGGTTTTCCTTCCATAAGAGCCCTGGCAAAGCTGTTTTCGTCCGCCAGCTTTTCTCTCACATCAGATACATGCAGGAAAGCACTTCTTTCCAGCCCGATATCCACAAAAGCAGCCTGCATCCCGGGGAGTACCGCGTTAATCTTTCCGAGGTAGATGTTTCCGACAATGTGCTTATCGTCTGCCATTTCGACAATAAGCTCCATAAGTCTGCCATCTTCCATAACAGCGATTCGAGTGACTTCCGGATGCTGGTTGACTACAAAATCAACCTTCATTAATTACTTCTCCTTCAGCCGCGGTAATGAGCGGTACAAGTCGTCCCGCCTGATCCGCAGCGTAAATGTTACTTCTTACAATGGATCCCCATCTCACGCCGGCAGCCTCCATAGCCCTGTCGGGCCTGGAAGCCCCTTTTCGAGGATCCGAGATCATACGCACTTTATTCCCGTCAATAACCGAGATGGACAGCACAAGCCCGCTCCCTCTCAGGTAGTCAATCAGTTTATCGGCGTTTTCAACGCCATCAATAATATACTCCGCCGCAGCTGTTAAGGAACCGGGCGATCTGTACTTTCCCGAAATCTTCTTCATGGCAATGATCCTGAAACCCGCGGGAAGCACCTGAGAAAGAGATTTCAGTATCAAGTCAAGGTTCACAGATTCCATCAGTTGAAAATCCAGGTACTCGCTGTCACTGCCCATACCGAGAGGAATCGGCTGTGAAAAAACAAGTTTCATCCGTCTTGCAAAACCGGAACTGTAATACACGGGAAGACCGCTTCTTCTCATCGCTCTTGTCCACATTCTTACCATATCAAGGTGTGAGGTGAATCGGGAGAGACCAGTCTTTGAATATCTCAGGCGTATTCTCTCGACAGGCAGACTTTCCGTAACGCGCCCGTTTATCCTGTCCTTGGAAATCAGAGAAGGGAAAGGCGGCACATTCCCGTCACAGGCACCGCAGTTACTGCAGCCGGCTGCTCTGCAATCAGAGAGTGTCTCCTCTCTGGAAGACCGCTCGTACTCGCGGATCAGCCACTGCCTGCTTACACCCGTATCCACAAAATCCCAGGGAAGCGGATCTTCAATATGGAATCTGGCAAACTGTGTTTCGCTGATAAGCTTCTCCCAGATGTCCCAGCGGAAAAGATCACTCCACCCGTCGAAAACCGCACCCTCACGGTAAGCCCTCTCAAGAATATCCTGAGAATCTTTCCCGCCGGTACACAGAAAGTATTCAACTGCGGAAACCTTTGGATCATTCCACGCCACCCTGGCTCTTCGGCAATTGCTCCTGACAAGCTGGATTCTTCTCCAGAGTTCTTCGTGCCCCGGCCGGGCAGCCCATTGGAACGGAGTGTGAGGTTTGGGGACAAAGGGTGAAATAGCTGCGGTAACCTTCCTTTTCTTTCCCATGATTTTCGCCACAGAGTCCGCAAGAGCGGCAATTGCCAGAATGTCCTCATCAGTCTCGCCCGGAAGGCCAACCATAAAGTAGAGCTTGATCCCGCGGGCGCCCATCCGCGAAGCCGTCTCAGCAGCCTTAAGAATTTCATCATTGGACAGGGGCTTATTGATAATTTTCCTCATCCGCTCACTGCCGGCTTCCGGTGCCATTGTCAGGTTGCCCTTGAAGAATTTTCTGTTGCTGAGCCCCGGAAGAGTGTCCGGCCTCAGGGAGGGCTGGGATATTCTGAGATGCATCTCCTCTTCAAGCACATCAAAGCCTTCGAGCAGCTCATTCAATCTTGAGTAATCGCTGAAAGAAAGTGTAAGCACGCCCGCCTGCTCCCATCCTGTGCAGTTAACAGATTCTCTTATCAGCTCCAGAACATCCTCCGGACATCTTTCACGAACAGGCCTTGACAGCTGCGAGGCCTGGCAGAATCGGCAGCCGCGGGTGCAGCCCCTTGATATTTCCACAACCGCCCGGTCGTGAACCACTGTGGCCATGGGAACAATCTGCTTCACCGGAGCGTCTTCAATCCGCAACTTCTCAGATACCGCCCAGCGAACAGTCCCGCTGTCATGGTACGCGGGAACCAGCACTGAGGGCAGAGCAGAGACTCTGAGCAGTTTTTCGTTCCGATTCAGACTGGAACACAGAATTTTCATCAGAGGCAGAAGCCCCGCTTCGGCTTCACCGAGAAAAATGACATCCACAAAGGGCATCAGAGGAACGGGATTTGCCAACCCGCCACCACCGGCGAGAATGACCGGATCGTCGTCACGACGGTCTTCTGATCGTAATTCAAGCTTCATAAGATCAAGCAGTGAAAGAACATTAGTGTAAAGGATCTCTGTTGAAATACCGAATCCTACAACCGCGCGTTCAAAAACGGGATCTCCCGCTTCAAGGTCAAGCCACGGCAGATCCCTTTCCTTCATTATCCGATACATATCAGCCGCCGGATGAAATCCGCGCCTTACGGAGTATTCCCCTGTTTCAAGCAGCAGATGCCGTACAACCCTGAGACCAAAGTTGGATGCTCCAAGCTCGTATGTGTCCGGATAAACAAGAGTAACTCTGGGGCCCGGCTCATCTGTTGAGGCGTTATACTCAAGTCCTATATACTGCTGGGGTCGATCCACTTCCTTCAATGCATCGAAAAACAATCCCTTTTTCAGATCCAGAAAAAGACCTCCTGAGAAACAGGATTGCTGAAAAGACCGCCTGCTCTTGTGTGGCTCACAGAAAGATCCAGAGCCATTTTCTTTGTGAGTGCTTCATCAGTATCCTTAAGGTATCCAAACCGCCAGAGAACACCGTAACGCAGCGATTCAACAGGAAAACCTCTCCGCTTCAGAAGTTCTGTCCAGTTCTCGCTGACACTGTCAATATGATCCCGAACAACAATTCCTACCCACTGCAATTCTGTATCCTCCTCTGTGAAAGAAGAATCCTCCCCGGGGAAGAACCACACCTGCTTATTGGGATTAACAATGTCAGTAAAATGACCAATCAGTTCCGAAACAGTATCCCTTCCGCCTCTGGAGACTTCAAACTCCCAGAGATCATACCTCTGGAGTTTCAGCGGAGGAAGAAGAAGCCTCATTGCCTTGATCGCATTGAGTGCCGTTACCGCCTGGGGATCAGGTGTTTTCAACCGTACCGCGATCTGAACACTGTCCATCATTCCACCCCCAGGTACTTCGCGAGACTCTTGAAAATAACAGCTCCCGGTCCGGGCTGATCTCCCAGACCCTTCAGAGATGAATTCCTCCTCATGTCGCCCCAGGGGCCCCGCAGATCCGGAGGAACCTGCCAGAGGTGGAAGCTCCGTTCAGGATGAGGCATCATGGCAAGAACATTGCCGTCAACATTCATAAGAGCCGCCACATCAAACGCTGATCCATTCGGGTTGGCGGGGTAGCCATCAGGATCAGAACCGTCAACAGCGCAGTAAGTAAGACCAATATGGCTCCTTACCCTCTCCATGTCTTCTTTCCTGAAAGCGAATCTGCCTTCAGCATGGGCAAACGGCACAGGAATCGGCTCACCGTCCGCGGCACAAAGCCAGGGACACCTTTCAATTGCTTCAGGAGCAGGCCTCAGGTAAATCCATCCGGAAAGGTAACCGCTTCTGCCCGGTGCGAGATTTCCGGCAAGTGCTCCCTGAATGGATCCCGGCTTCCATCCGGGAACCAGACCGCTTTCCAGTAATACCTGAGCGCCATTGCAAATACCGAGAATGGGTTTTCCGTTCACCGCCTCTTCAGAAATGAGATCCATAATGCTCTCCCGGGCAGCAATAACACCGGCCCTGATCCTGTCCTGAAAAGAAAAACCACCGGGAAGCACATAGGCGTCAGCTCTGTTGTCAGAAAGCAGTTCCATTTCGTTCCAGTTGTAAATACGGGCACTAATGCCTGAATCCCTGAGTACTCTGGCGGTCTCGAGCTCACAGTTGGAGCCCGGGAATCTGATAACAGCCGCATGGGACATCAGATGCCCTCCTCTCTCCAGATAACCAAAGCCAGTTTATCCGACCACTCTTTTCTCAAAGTTTCCAGATCAACCGACCATCCGTTGCCCGAAACTGAGCACCCCTCGCAAACCCTTCCAGCCACGGAAACAAATTCAGGCAGAGTAACATCTTCAACGAAACGGGGATCAACTTCCATAAGATACCCCGGTGTCTCGGAGAAAAGAGTGACAGGATTTGAGTCAAGAGAAAATTCGATGCCAAGCTTTCCACTGGACAGAGCCATCTCGGCTCCGGCAATTGCAAGGCCTCCTCCGCTGATATCGTGTACCGAGTAAGCTCTACCGTCGTGAATCACCCCGAGAACCCAGTCTGCCATCTTCTTCTCCAGGGAGCCCCTGAAAGCTGGAACTGTTCCGCCGTGATGATTGAGACAGCTGCGGTAGAAAAGACTTCCTCCCAGTTCATCCTTCCTGATACCGATGAGCAGAATAAGATTCCCTTCTTTCCTGAGTACAATATCGGTAGCTTTCCTGTGGTCGTGAATCTTCCCGAAAACCGCGACAATCGGAGAAGGGGGAATAGCCTTTCCGCCGGTAGACTGGTTGTAAAAACTCACATTGCCGGATACTACAGGCAATGGATAGTCGCCTCCGCTGAATCCCAGAAATCCGCAGGCTTCAACAATACCGGACACAGCCTGTTTGAATTGCCAGAAAGCTTTCGGATCCTCCGGGTTACCGAAATTCAGACAGTCAGTGGCGCATATTGGAGTGGCGCCGGTGGCAACAACATTTCTTACGGCCTCACCCACTGCGTGAGCTCCTCCCAGGAATGGATCAAGTTCCCCGTACCAGGGGTTACCGTCTCCGCTCACAGCCAGTCCGGCTCTGGAGCCCTCCACAGGAACGGAAACACAGGAATCCGCCTCTCCGGGTCTCAACCTGGTAACACCCTGCACCTCGGAATCATAGTAAGACCAGATGTGTTTTCTGCTGCATCCGGAAATTGAAGTCAGGATTCTGATTATATCTCTCGAAGGATCGCAGGGTCTTTCCGCAGGCTCGGGTACTCCGCTGTCCACCGGGCATTCTTCCCTCCGGTAAACGACCCCCTCTGTAATGCAGTTGATGGGGGTTTCGGCTGCGTTTTCGCCCCTGCATGTCACACTGTATACAGGTTTGGATTTGAATTTTCCAATAACTGCCGCGCGACAGTGGGGAAAAAGCCTGGGCAGTTCAAACCTCTCATTGTACACAGCGAGAACATCATCCGCCACGGAAGCAGGCACAGCCAGTCCGTACCTTTCCTGGGTTTCGCTGCAGGCAATCACCTCCGGGGAAAGATTCTTTATTGAAACCGGCACCGCGTCCAGATCCACATCAATTCCCAGTCCTCCGTGGGCTGCCAGCTCACTGGTAACACATGCTATGCCTCCTGC
Organism: Candidatus Fermentibacteraceae bacterium; assembly: GCA_030592635.1. Classification (GTDB taxonomy): domain Bacteria; phylum Fermentibacterota; class Fermentibacteria; order Fermentibacterales; family JCC-6; genus Sabulitectum. Next base: position 32,631 of record JAUVIS010000010.1, read on the forward strand.
GCCCAGATCCTTGAATCCGAACTTGACTCCCTTCTCAAACAGTATGTCAAGAACTGCCTGGTTAGCCTCTGAAAGCACTCGTTTAAGGAAGGGGTCAGCCACCTGGACAGATCCCATTCCCTGTTCACCATCCAGATCCGCGCTGGCAAAAGTGGCACCGCCAAATCCTGTGTCATCTGTGGGTTTGCCTGTAAGCACAAGAACATAAGGTTCCCTGTGTGCTTCTTCCGGAACAAAACTGTGTACGATCCTGTCATGAGGCACAACACCGAAAGCCACTACATTGACCAGACAGTTGTCATCGTACCCCGGGTGAAATTCTGTATCACCGCCCATGTTTGGAACGCCCAGAGCATTACCATACTTCCAGATACCCTCTACAACTCCCCGGACAATACCCCGGATTGTTTCACCCCGGGCACCCTCCGGGTCGCCAAAGCGAAGAAGATCCATTGAGCCGGTAACCCTGGCGCCCATACAGTAGACATCTCTGACAATTCCACCTATGCCGGTAGCTGCTCCCTCAACGGGGAGAACCTGCGAAGGGTGGTTATGGCTTTCGTGAGCCACAACAAGATCCCATTCCCGACCATCCTGATGGCAGAAACTCACTACACCGGCATCCTCTCCCGGACCTATGACAACTCCCGGAGAATCAGCGGACAGAGTTTTCAACACCGGCTTTGAGCTTTTGTATGAACAATGCTCGCTCCACATGGTGTCAAAGAGATGAAACTCCAGTGGAGTCGGCATTCTGTTCACATAGCCCGCAAGTTTTTCCGCTTCTTCAACCGTCATTGCCAGACCACGAGAGGAAATTTCTCTTTTCAGCTCTTCCCTGTCCGGTATTTTTGACATATTACCTTCCTATGGAGTGTGACCGAGAATGAAGCATCCGCTAAGGCGGGATCTCGACAAGGTCTCGATTACGGCATAAAGGTTTCACAATCGGCTATAATCCGTGCTGTCGCCGGGACGCCCTCAGTTACTGGCTCTGTTGCTTTCCGTGCTAACCGCTCGGGACACCCTCAGTTACTGGCTCTGTTGCTTTCCGTGCTGTC
>JAUVIS010000052.1 GCA_030592635.1 Candidatus Fermentibacteraceae bacterium
GAGATTCGGAGTAACCACGGTTTTGATAATTCTGCATATAGGTTGGCCAATCGGTATTCAACCTTGGAATCGGAGCAATCAGTGATCCATTCAGAGTGTAATGAACGGAATCAGGTAGCTGATTGTCATTCTCTACAATTGCTCGTATTGTTAGCCAGTCTCCGTTGTAAGTATCACCATCCACTGGTTCAGTGATCAAAACACTAGGGTCTGAAAGAACTATAGTAATTAGTAAAGATAAGATTAGCATTCAATTCTCCATTTCCCATTGACCATAACAATGATTCTACCGCAGTCGGTGTATCTAGGGAATTCATCTTGCTGGACTAACATGTAAAGTATGTTTAGTTTCGTCAACGACGATTCACCTGACATCACTGGTTAGCGTATATCTACTAATCCATGTGATCTCCGTGGGTTAATGGATGTCTGTTAAAGCAGGAGGTTTTCAAATGATGCAATACTTATTGTGCTGTACAGGCGAGTTAACAGGTGAGGTTTTGCAGGGGTGGGGATTCTATTTTTGGTTCGGGAGCATACTGAGCTTCTTCTCCGGTGCGGACATGTTCGGATTTCATTCTGAATAGCGTATTGGTAAATTCTTATTGTCCGGGGCGTTTCATGCTTCTTTCTCAAATTGTTATGTTCCGTATTTAATACTGTTCCTCTGGGAATCGAGCTGAATTTGAGAAATACTGGAATTTCCGGATTGATTGACATGACCACAGGTTCAGTTCGGGGCAAACTTATGCTTCTGGCCTGGCCTGTGATGCTTTCACACCTGCTCCAGACTTTTTACAATCTCGCTGACGCGTTCTGGCTGGGGAAACTTGGCCGCCAGGCTCTTACGGCCCCCACAATTACAATGCATGTGTTTTTCATAGGCTTTTCCCTCGCTCTGGGAATCAGCGCCGCTGGAACAACCCTTGTCAGTCAGTTCAAGGGGGCAGGCAACGAAAAGAAAGCTTCACTGGTTGGAGGGCAGCTTCTCTTTATTCTGACAGGCATAGGACTGGTGCTGGGAGTTGTGGGGTATTTGTTTACTCCGCAGATACTTAATCTTCTGCAGACACCGGCAGATTCATGGCAGCTGACCCATGATTACATGCGCTGGATATTTACAGGATTTCCTCTGCTTTTTGTTTTCTTTGTCTATCAGGGGGTCAGTACAGGTCTGGGAGACACAATCGGTCCTATGAAGGTGAATCTTATTGCAGTTATCGTAAATGTGATTCTGGATCCAATATTGATTTTTGGGCTGGGTCCCTTTCCTGAAATGGGAGTAGTTGGCGCAGCAGTTGCCACTGTATTCTCACGGGCGCTTGCCTCTGGAATGGGAATGCACCGACTGTTCAAGGGCAGCAATGGTATGCGGATAGCAGTTGCTGATTTGAAACCGGATCGCCCGATGATCAAGAAGATCATAAAGATAGGACTGCCCCTGTCGCTTGGTCAGCTTGCGACGAGTCTTGGATTTACTTTCATAATTGGAATAGTGAACTCATTTGGCAGTACGGTGACTGCGGCGTTCGGAGTGGGAAACAGGATAATTCATATGGCTATGGTTCCGGCATTCGGCCTCAGTCAGGCCAATGCCACTGCTGTCGGGCAAAATCTCGGCGCGGGCAATGTGGACAGAGCTGAAAAATCTTCCAGAACCGCCCTGCTGCTTATCGGGATGATACTTCTGCCCATAGCCCTGGGCATGTTCTTTTTCGGGGCGGACATAGCAAGAGCCTTTGTGGATGATCCCGGGGTAATTCAACTGAGCAGAACCATGTTCCGTATAACGACCCCTTCAGTGTTTGTATTCGGTTTTCTCATCATACTTCTGGGCAGCTTTCAGGGCTCGGGGTATACCATGCCGGTGATGGTGCTTAATATGACAAGGCTGTGGGCACTGAGAATTCCCGGGGCATATCTTCTGGCTTATACCTTTGGAATGGGTCCTCTGGGAATATGGTGGTCAATGTTTATCTCAAATACTGTGGTAACCGTCGCGGGCTGGTTGTGGTTCCGGAAGGGAACCTGGAAAACAAGAGCAGATCACCTTGTCCGTGATATTAAAGATGCTGAATTAGTCATACCGGCAACCGATATGGATTAAACCAGGGCCTGTACTGCTCCGGAAATACCCGGAAGAGAAAGAATAATCAGGGCTGTTTTTCTGAAAGCTGAGCTGTCTACTTTTCTTGCGAGTAGAACCCCCGCTGTACCACCGATTGCTGCCGCTGGCAGATAGACTGCGGACTCCAGAAGGTTTGCTGCGGAAGTTACTCCTGCAGCGATAAATGAGAGTATCGCGGTAACAGTCAGCACAAGGAAGAAAGCAGACAGATTTTCCCTGAACGCTCCCTTTTCAGCCTCAGTTGCAGAGAAATAGATAACCGCGGGTGGGGCCACTGAGTGTGGTAAGACCGTTGAAGACTCCGGAGAGAGCTCCGGTTGCGGCCATGCCGATCGGGGCTCTTTTCATGTGTGGAGCCCACCGGGAAAGGGGAAGAGCAGGCAGTGAGTATCCAAAACCGCAGAATCCCTGCAGCATACCGGCACAGCAGATAATGATGAATGCAGGGTAGAGCAATTTCTGTCCTCTCTGAAGTTGGAGTCAGAATATAGTAACCGTGCGATCGGTTTTGTATGTTAGCATCTATCAGTACATTATTTTTTGGTCGTTTACGAAAGGTGAGCAGGATGCAGTGGTGGATAGATAAACCGAAACTTATGGGCTCTCACAACCCGAGACAATCCGAACTCAAAATAGACAACCTTACCACCATCGTCTCATTAATTGATCCTTCAGAGGAGCGGTTGAAGTACAATCCGGCCATTCCCGGAGTGAAGTGGGCGGAGGTCGCGGTGAGGGATTATGACGCGCCGGCGCTGGAAAAGCTGTTACGCTTTGTGAGGCTTGTGGAAGATTCAGAGGGTACAGTTCTTGTTCACTGTGAGGGCGGAAATGGAAGAACAGGCACATTCGGCGCAGCCTGGCTTATGCGCAAAGGAGACACTTCTGCCACCACGGCAATAGAAACTCTGAGAGAAACAAATCCATTCGCAGTGGAAACCGACGAGCAGAAAATAGTCCTGATAAGGTTTGAAAAGAAACTCAGAGATTCCCGCTCCTAGATCAGCCCCTTCAGGTACATTTTCCGCCTGTCAGGCTCAAACTTTTCAATGGCGTATCTCAGCATGGTTCTGGGCATTCTCATGTACCGGGATTTAAGGAATTCTTCTTCCTTCTTTGTGTTTTTGCTGCCCACTTCACGGAGCATCCAGCCCACCGCCTTGTGAATCAGATCTTCTTTATCGCCAAGCAGCATATCCGCGATTTTCAGTGTATCGTCAAAGGAGTTTTTTCTTATGAAATGCTGTGTGGAAATGATTGCTATTCGACGCTTCCAGAGAGAGTCGGATACCGCAAAATCGTAAAGGGGCTGCCTGTCTCGATTCCACAGGTAAGCTCCGGCGATGTGCGGCGCCGAAGAATCAACCAGATCCCAGCTGTTAATTTTGTCTGTATTGCTCATGTATACGGTGTATATGTCTGTTCTTTCTTTATCTGATCCTCTGTTGAAAGCATCAGTCATGGCAAGAAGGGCAAAGAGTCTTGCTTCGTGCCATTTTGACTGAAGAAGTTCCTCCATTGCAGACAACTCAAGACCTCTGAACACCTTCACGAGTTTTCGTGTCTGAGGAACCCTGAGACCGAGGAACAGATCACCTTCCCCGTATTCTCCCGGTCCGGTCTTAAAGAACTTCTGACAGTGTTCCGCGCGGACTGGATCAGCGAACTTTTTCAACCCGGAAATCACCTGGTCTGCGGAACTCATTTTCATACCTCCTGTGCGAGCATACAATACTTGCGTCAACTTTGATAACATCTATATTGCGAATATGGTAAAAAGACAAAGCCCGCTTGTTAGAGACACAGACACCGGCAGCCTTCTGGAACTGCTTATGGTAATCGCGGTGGTCACTATTCTTGTTAACAGAGCATTTCTGGCAGCTACAGGGTATCCGCAGATATCCCCCGGCGATCTGCACATTGCTCATATGCTCTGGGGCGGACTTCTCATGTTTATCGCTCTTGTGATGGTGTTCCGCTACTGGAATCCGTCAGTTCGCAGACTTGCCGCATTTTTCGGAGGAATGGGTTTTGGTCTTTTCATTGATGAACTGGGAAAATTCATCACAGACAACAACGATTACTTTTACAAACCGACAATCGCAGTGATATATGTGATTTTCATTCTTATGTACCTTTTGTTCAGAGGCTTTGCGGAAAAATCACAGCTTTCAGGGAGGGAACTTCTGGTAAATGCCCACCTGCGCAAGGATCTCGGAGACATGCATGACACATCTTCGAAGCTTCTCGGATGGTATGACGCGGTTAAAGAAAAATTTGAGGAAAACTTTGACAGAACAATCGCCATAAAGGGCTTTGTACCGACTCTGATGATTGTGTTTGTGGCTCTGAATCTGACGCAGCTTGGAGTAATCTTCGGAATAATCAGCCCGGGCTGGCTGCCCATGGAGGATACATCCGGTATGTCCATTATCGGCATTTTCATCAGCGGGATTATGGTTCTGGTCGGTGTTCTTATGCTTCGCAGATCCTTCCTCCACGCTTTCCTGTGGTTCAAAAGAGCTGTTCTGGTAAGCATTTTCATCACACAGATATTCCTCTTCTACCAATCCCAGCTTACGGCAATATGGGGTCTTGTCATAGACCTTCTCTTCTATGCCGGTATAGAAAACTGTCTTCGAAAGAAAGCAGCCTGAAATGGCAGGAACTTCAGCCTTCCGTTAGAATACACCCGATAGTGAACACATCCATTAATCTCTGAAGAAAGACAGCAATGAAATACAAGATAATTCTCATGGTGCTTCTTGTTACCTCGGCGGGTATGGCCGACAATATTGATCAGGCAATGGTAAAGATCTACACAAACAGTGTCGCCTACAACTATTACCTTCCGTGGAGCACCGACGCGCCCATGGAAAGCTCCGGCTCCGGCTGCGTGGTTTATGGAAATATGATACTGACCAACGCGCATGTTGTTACCGATGAGACATACCTGCAAGTGCGTAAAGAGGGCGATCCCAGGAAGTATCAGGCATTTGTAGTGGCGATATCCCATGAAGCTGATCTTGCACTGATAACTGTTGAAGATGAATCTTTTTTCAGGGGCATTCACCCTCTGGAACTGGGTGAGCTTCCAGAGGCCAGAGAGGAAGTTACCGTATACGGCTATCCCATGGGCGGTGATGCTCTCAGTACCACTCAGGGAGTTATTTCCAGAATTGAGAGTTCCCGATATACCCACAGCGGACTCTCTCTGCTTACAGTGCAGATTGACGCCGCGATCAATCCGGGGAACAGTGGAGGTCCTGCTATCATCGGTAACAAAATTATCGGTGTTGCCATGCAGACAATGACCCAGGCGGATAACATCGGTTATGTGATACCGGTACCTGTAATCGAACACTTTATTGAAGACATGGAGGATGGCAGATACGATGGATTTCCCTCCGCAGGATTCAGCTATCAGACCATTCGCAACGACGCATTTTCCGCAATGTTCGGCATTGAGCAGGAGCAGACAGGCGTGATGATCACGAAAGTTGCTTTTGACTCTCCCGCCGGAGAAGCACTGGAAATTGGTGACATTCTTATGGCGATAGACGGGAAATCTGTCGCCGGTGACGGCACTGTTGAGCTTCGCTCCGGCAGTCGCACCAGGCTGGATTACATGGTAAACAGACGCCAGATCGGTGCGACAATTCCCCTTGAGATAATCAGGGATGGTGTTCAACAGTCAGCTGAGATGACGCTCAATACCACTCTGCACGATCTTACTGTTGTTTCCAACAAGATATATGATACCCCGCCGGAGTACTTCATTTTCGGAGGAGTAGTCTTCATGCCTCTAAGCCTCAACTACCTCGAATCGTGGGGCCGGGACTGGTATCTCAACGCAGTTGACTACCTGAGCTATCCGTTCCTGTTCGACAACTGGCGCACGGAGGCCCGGGAGGAAATCGTGGTTCTGACCTTCATGCTTCCCGCTGAGGTTAATGCCGGATATGAAAGCCTTCAGAACGAGATAGTAGTTGCTGTGAACGGCACTCCGGTAAGAAACTTTTCCCAGTTTGTTGAGCTGGTGGACTGTGGTACAGAACCTTTCCTTGAACTTACTACCAATCTCGCCAACACTGTTGTACTGGACAGGGAAAAAGCCATTGCCGCAAACGGGGAGATAATGGCCCGCTACGGCATAATCAGGGACAGGGTTCTCCAGTAGGTTCCAGGCTTTCCACTGGACTATGCTGTTATGAAGCAGTAAAGGATTTGAAACTGAAATTTTCCTGAGAATCTCATTTTTTAAGGAAATGGTTTATGATAAAGACCGGGAGAAAGGTAGCAATAACGGTTCTTCCTTCGCTCACCGTGGTCTCAGGAATATTTTTGAACCTGTATGAATACCAGTGGATAGACTGGGTTTTTAAAGTATGCCTGTCGGGCACAGTTGGCATCGGAACAAACTACATCGCAATAAAAATGCTTTTTCGTCCGCACCGGAGAACCCCTCTTGGCAGACAGGGATTGATTCCGAAAAGAAGAGATGATATAGCAAAGGCGATTGCGGCAGCCGTTTCAGAGCAGCTTCTCGATACAGATTCTGTACTGAACTACCTTGAGGAAAACGATCTCCTGGAGAAGGCCGCATCCGGACTGATGAAATACGCCCATGGCTGGATAGAAGACCCGGAGAACAGATCAGGTATTATCAATGCCGCAGGCAGGTATTTGCAGGACAGGGGAGTTGAACAGGCAGGGCAGCTGTTTTCAAAAGTCGCGGAGTTGATTAAAAACCACGCATCTGAAAATCTGTCATCAGATATGGTCTGGTCTCACGCAAGAAGTGCTATTGAGCGAGAAATAGAAAAGCCTGAAACCCTTCACCTCCTGACCATGGTGGTAACGGATCTGGTTGAAAAGAATGCATCAACCATCGCTGATGCCGTGAACGGGAGGCTGGAAGACTGGATCAACTCAAAAGGTTTTCTGACGAAGAAGGCAATGATGCTTGGCAAGGGAGTCTTCAGGATAGACAGCAGCAGGATCAGAGAAGAACTTCTGAAAAAGGTGAGAAGCCCTTTATTCTTTCAGGATGTTATGGATCTGATTGGAGACAACATAGCTTCAATCTCATCCATGGGAGATGATCCAGCGGTAAAGAAACAATTCTCTGTTTTCTTTGATGAACAGAAGCAGAGATTTGACAACTGGTTGAAGACCGAAGGCGTTGCTTCAGCCAGAGAAAGACTCATTACCTACCTTGAGTCGGAATCGTTCTGGAACTCGCTCGAAAAGCAGTTGGACAGCGCAGTCAGAAAGCTTGAGGATATGGCTGAGAAGAAAATACAATCGGAAGAGTTCAGAAAGACAGCAAGGAATTTCATGCTGCAGAATGCCCACAGGATTGATGTTAAGGAAATGGTCAGGAAAAAAGTCAGTGAATTTGAGCTTGAGCAGCTTGAAGCACTGATCATTGATGTGAGCGGTGAAAGTCTGGCGGGGATTGAACTGTTCGGGGGCATACTTGGCATACTTGCAGGCCTTATTCTGATAGACCAGTGGTTTGTTGTTATACTTCTGGCATCAACCGGAATTTTCTGGCTCGCGGAAAGATTACTTACAGGGAAGGAAAAAGTGTAGAACAATGGCAAAAAAGAATGCAAATGAATCCAGAAGGAAGGCACTGGAAAAGAATCCTCCACAGATGTGGCGTGAGGATCTGGATGATCGACCCGATCCCGGGAAAGAACGACGGGCATGGGACAAAGAGACAGATGCCACCCGTGTTCCAAAGGAAGAAAAGAAGTCCTCAAAAAAAGACTGATCAATCATTTTGAAACAAGCTGTTTCCACAACCGCAAATTAAGGTGATTCGCTGGACTTGTTTTAATAAGTATGTGCTTCTTAAATCAAGGTTGAGAATGTACGTTTTTAAGTAGATTTGACATGTGGAATGTAATGTATTAATCTGATGTATACATTACAAGGAGGCATTGCATGGTTCGTACACAAATATATCTGACAGAGCAGGAGCGATCAGGTTTATTGTCACTGGTTGAGCTTACCGGAATGAAGCAGAGTGAGCTGATCCGCGAAGCAGTTGACCTTTTTCTTTCTCAATTCGACGAAACAAGACGTAAAGCTGTTTTTAGCGAAGCTGCTGGAATGTGGAAGGATCGAGATGATCTTCCTGACTTCAGGGTAATCCGCGAATCCCTGGACAGGAGATAGTAGTATGTCCGGTCAGATTCTTCTTGATACAGATATCATGATTGATTTTCTCAGAGGCTACTCCAGAGCTGTTTCCCTTGTAAAAGATCATGCAGGCAGTATTGCGCTGTCATCCATTGTTGTTGCAGAGTTGTATGCAGGTGTTAGAGGTGAGCAGGAACTGGAAACCCTGGATGAGTTTATCTCTTTTTGTAATATCGTACCCGTCTCCGGAGAGATAGCAAGATTGGGTGGTCTATTCAAACGGGATTACTTTAAATCTCACAGTACCGGTTTGGCTGACGCGCTGATTGCAGCAACAGCAAAGGTGGAAGAATTGAGATTGAATACGCTCAATATCAAGCACTATCCCATGATAGAAGGACTAAAACCCCCGTACATAAAGGAATAATTGATGCGTCGAAGAGATGTGGCAATGAGAAGAATAATCACGGAGTAGAGGTATCTCAGATTTTGAAATGATTTGTTTTAAATGTCTTATGTGTGGATTTCCCCTGCCTTTTTCAGTGCCCATCTGGAGAGCAGAGGGCCGATCAGTTCATTGATAACAACCGTTCCCAGTATCACACTGACCAGAGTATCCGCAAAAGGCTGAAACACGGGCATTGAATGAAGCACCAGAGCCAGTCCTATAACTATTCCTCCCTGTGGAACCAGACAGTAGCCGGTGTATTTCCGAACCGTTTTCGGGGCTGATGTCAGCTTCGCGCCAAGGATTGTACCTGTAAATTTGCCGGTGACCCGCAGGACTACAAAGAGCAGAACAAGCAGGGCGGAGGACTTGAGTACACCGAAATCAAGTTTCATTCCGCTTACGGTAAAGAAAAGAATGAAAACGATCTCTTCAATGCTCCCTGAGACCTTTTCAGGAATTTGTCTGCACCACTCACCTGCATTGACCACAACGAAGCCCATGGTCATTACCGCCAGAAGCGGGTCCGCGTTGAAAAGCATTGAAACTCCGTAGCAACTGTACAGAGAGCCCAGGAGCAGCGCAAGCATCTGAGCTGTGGAGGTTATGCTCATTTTCTTTTCAAGCAGAGCAAAAAGACCCCCGAAAAATGCTCCGATTGCCAGCGAGGAAACTATTCTCAGCAGAGGAGAGAGAACAGAGTTTGCGGTAAAGGAGTTATGGGCGATAAGAACCGCAGCCGCGGCAGCGGCGATACTGTAGTTCAGCATTCCTATACCGTCATCCATTGCCGCCACACCCATTACTGTTTTAATAACCGGACCGTCACATTTGAACTGGTGAGCAACTGCCAGAGTGGCGGAAGGGTCTGTCGGAGAGCCCAGAGCTCCGAAAAGAAGAGCCGCCGGTATAGTGTACTGTGCTATTTCCGGCACAAGAGCGGGAATAAGAAAAGCAAATCCCACAGCGATGAAGAGATTGGCGAACTGGGCCTCAAAGAGCGCGACCACGCCAATTGTTTTCCCCACCTTTCTTATTCCCGGCAGGTAAAGGCTGGCACCCACGGAAAAAGTGATTATGGAGAGAGTCATTGCTGTAACCAGATCTGAGCTGTCAGCAAATGATGGAGAAATAATTCCTGATACCTGCGGATTAAGAAGTACACCGGCCAGGATGTAACCTGTTACTGCGGGCAGGCCCAGTTTGGAGGCGACCCTCCCGGCAATGAACCCGGTGAAGAGCAATGTGCCGAGTATGAATACAGCTTCAGTTTCCATGTTCCTCTTTCAATGTTGTTCTGAATTGCTTAAATTCAGCTATCTGCAACAATAACCAATGGAGTGACAATATGAAATACTTCGCTGTTTTTTCTTTGATCCTGCTGATGGCCGGATGCGGTGGAGCTCAGCCGGAAACCGATCCTGCTATAAATATTCCAGCGGAAGAGGCTATGCCCGACGCGAGTGCTCCTGATCTGACAGCCGGGATAGACCTTGCGAATCAGAATGTCTGCCGGGCCAACATGTATGCACTTGCGGCGTCAATTGCGATGTATCAGTCTCAGAACGGGGAACTGCCCGCCACTCTGGAGGAAGCCACTGTTTCCGCAGCATGTCCCGATGCAGGGGCGTACAGATATGTTGTTGATGGTCAGAGCTGGAGGCTGGAATGTCAGGCTGAGCCATCTCACGGATTCATAGAGAACGGAAACTCCAGCTGGTAACCGGTCAGCCGTTCTCCATGTGATTACTCATCTCATCAACTGAAATGCCGAGAAGTGTTGCGGCCTGGTTCATATTTCCCCCGCAGTACTTGATTGTTCTTTCAATGTGATCCGTCATAACATCGCGGAGTAACGCGGGTGTAAAGTCTCCGGTTACCTCTCCGGGAGTTATTCGTTCTCTGATATAGGGAGAGAGGGAGTCGGATGTTATCGCGCCGTTCTCTGCTCCAACTACCGCGCAGGCAATGATGTTCTGCAGTTCCTGAACATTGTCCGGATAGCTGTATAGCATAAGCATATCCATAAATTCGCCGGAGACTGACAGATTTGCGTCTTCCCGTTTCATCCTGGCGAGTTCCAGCTTCAGGAAGTAGTCTACAATAAGGGGAATGTCTTCAACTCTTGCCCGGAGTGGTGGTATCTTTATTGAGTTTACCATCAGGTGATAAAGAAGATCCCGGGAAAATGTGTCGCGATACTTGGAGCTTGTGAGATCCCTGGTTGATGATACGATTATCCGCACATCGCTTTTCTTTATTTCAGTGGAGTTGTCTCTGTAGAATTCCGAGTTCTGAATTACCCTCTTCAGTCTGGTTTGAGCAGGCAGCCCCAGACAGTCTATGTTGTCTATGAAAAGAGTGCCATCGGTAGCGGCTTCAATAAATCCCTGTTTTTCATCATGCCTGCCGCTCCAGTCTTTCGCTCTGCCGAAGAGTTCTGATGAGAAGTCCTCCTGCCTGTGAGCAGCGCCATCCACAGCGATGAACGGTCCTTCCCCCCGAAGGCTCGCCTGGTGAATTGCTCTTGCCAGACTCTCTTTCCCCGTACCCTGTTCCCCCCATATGAAAATACTGAGATCACATTTAGCGACCTTTTCTGCGTTGTGAAAGAGGCGAATCATCTCCGGATTTTTTGTAGGAAGGTGTTCAAAATCCTTTCTGTCTTTCAATTCTTCCTGAGTGAAAGTATCTGCCGGTTTGATTATCTTCTTACTCATGGCTCCGTGCTCAACGGCACTGTCCAGCACTTCTATAAGGTGTTCGTCATCAACAGGTTTGGTCAGGTAGTCGAAAGCTCCCCGTTTCATGCTCTTTACAGCCAGGTCAACATCATTCGCCCCGGTAAGAATGATAACCGGTACTGAGATATTCTTAGCCTGCATCATGTTGAGTATGTCGATACCGCTTACATTGGGCATGTCCAGATCAAGCATGACTACATCAAATACTTCCTGCTCCAGAAGGTTCTCCACCTCTCTGGAGTCATTCACCACGGTAGACTCAAATCTCTCAGTCTGCATAAGAAAGACCATAAAGTAGTTGGTTACAGCAATATCATCATCGACTATCAGAACCTTTTTCATGATCTGCTCTCCCTGCTTCCGGTAACGGGGATTTTGATGGTGAATTTTGTGCCGGTACCCGGTTTGCTGGCCACAGATATATGTCCACCGTGTTCCTCGATAATTCTGTAGGTAATGGCAAGCCCAAGCCCTGTTCCGCCTTTGGCTCTTTTTGTTGTGAAGAAGGGGTCGAAAATCTGTCTTTGAGTCTTTTCATCCATGCCTTTTCCGTTGTCTTCAATTTCTACAACAACTGTATCACTGCCCATTGAAGAACTCACAGTGATGAGGCCCTTCCTGTCATCCGGTATGGCCTGAGCGGCATTAACTATCAGGTTTACCAGCACCTGCTCGATTTTCTGGGAGTTGCCGGGGAAGAGCTTTACATTCTCCGAGAGTTCAAGCCGCATCTCTCCGTGCTTGTGAACTTCGTTCTGAACAAGCCTCTGAGTGGCGCAGATAAGAGTATTGATATCAACATTGTCCATAAGAAGACCGTCATCTTTTCGGGCGAATCCCCTGAGGCCCTCCACAATCCCTTTGATTCTTTCAGACCCGTGCCCCATGTCATCAACCAGGGTCATTATGTGTTCCCTGAAAAAAGCGTATTTCAGTCGGGCGATCTTTAAATCAGGATGTTCCTTCTGGTATTCATCCACTATGGGCAGCATATCGTCCAGAGCCTGCTTGACTATCTTGATATTTCCCCGAATGAACTGATTCGGATTGTTGATTTCGTGACCAATACCGCTGACAAGCTGCCCCAGTGAAGCCAGCTTGTCTGCCTGCTGAATCTGCTGCTCATAAGTTTTTTCAAGAGTAACATCCCGGTAGAATTCCATTATGCCTTCAACTTCCTCGTTCTTATTGAATACAGGAAGAGCATGCACTTCCAGATATCGATCTTCATCTCTGAAGGTAACGGTAATAGGAGTCTTGTTTTTTACTATTCTGGGCAACCGGCAGTCTACGCATGGAGTTTCCCGATTGAAACACGCGCGAAAGCACTTCTCCCCGGGTTCAATGTTATCCCGGTTACTCATTATTACATCCCGGTTAAGGTTAATCATGAGGACTTTGTCTGGAATGGCTTTGAACATGGTTTCGAATCTTCTGCTGCTTTCATCCATGGTTTCATTGACTCTGCTCAGATAGGAATCGACGGTTTCCAGTTTCTGCTTCTGGGATTCAAGTTCGGATTCTCTGGAGGTTATCTTTGTTTCCAGTTCCGCGAGTCTTCTGCTGAACTCTTCTTCTTCCCCCTGCTTCATGGCGATGCTTTCCGAGAGCTCCTTGCGTTCAAGAGCCAGACTGAGCATCCTGCCAATCTGCTTCATCATTTTCAACTCTTCAGGAAGCAGATCCTTTTCGTCATTTATGTAGCCGACCTTTATCTCACCCTTCATCTCACCGCTTATGTACAGCTTTACATCTATAAACGCATTGCCGGCAGGCTTCTGGCCGTACTCAACTCCCTGATAGATCGAGTAGATCGTGGCTTCATCGGGGAAGCGCATTCCCTGTGCCAGGAACGGTGGAAGCTTGGTGAAGAAGTCGTTAATAGTAGTAGAGACTTCTATCCACTCGGCAACTGCGTACAGGCAGGAGAGTTCCTTAACCCGTTCCTCCTTTTCCCACTCACCTATTTTTTGCAGTGAATCAACCTGTTTTCCGAAGATCAGATAGAATCCGCCTGTTACACTTTGAGTAAAAGCTACATTCATGGGTATAGGAATGGAATCGACTGTGCCCGTGGAAAAAACCGCAAGCACCCCGCGATCACCGTGACTTACCTTTTTCATGGCGTTTCTGAAAGACATTAAAGAATTCTTGTCAAGCA
>JAUVIS010000175.1 GCA_030592635.1 Candidatus Fermentibacteraceae bacterium
ATCTGCACTGGTTCATGGGATTGGGCAACTTCATCGAGGAGTGTATAAAGCCTCTTTCTCGCTTCGGTCACTGTTACATTCGTCATATTGCGCCCCCATCCGTACACAATATCGTACGCTTTATGATGCTTGTCAATATTTCCGGCGATTCTGTGGTTGCAGATGCCAGTGCTCTATTCCCTTGCTGCGCAGGGGAACACCTTGTTTACGGTAATACTGCTAACTCGGACGCACTCCCAGCAAACAACAAAGGGTGGTCGCTCTCTTTATTGAGCAGCCACCCCTTTGCATTGTCTGTTAGCTGAGTGCGTCCAGAGTTTTCTTCAGCGCATCGGCGTCATGAGTGCCGTAAACAGTTACATCACGATTTCTGGAAAGAAGTCCCTGAAGAACTCTTCCCGGCCCGACTTCAACAAATGTGTCAAAGCCGTTCTCAGTCATAAGCTTCATTGAATCAGCCCAGAGAACAGGAGAGGTAACCTGCCTGATAAGAAGATCTCTGCTCTCCTCCACGCCTGTGATGTAGTTAGCGGTCACATTGGCAACTACCGGAATACCGGGATCAAAGAAAGCGGCTTCTCTGACAGGGTCCTCCAGGCCTCTTGCTGCGTCATCCATCAAAGGACTGTGCCAGGCTCCTGAGACCTTCAGTGAAATAACTCTTTTAGCTCCGGCTTCTTTGCAGAGCTTACCGGCATACTCAAGTGGAACCTTTGCCCCGGAGATGACAACCTGTCCTTTAGAATTCATGTTGGCAACTCCGACCGGCCCCTTTTCTCTGGCCTTATTCACCATCTCGGTCACCTTATCCAGATCCATGCCCAGAATAGCCTGCATTCCGCCGGGGTACATATCAGCGCACTTCTGCATGAGTTCACCGCGGATTCTTGTGAGTCTTACAGCAGTTTCCGGCATAAGAACTCCTGCGGCGACAAGGGCGGAGTACTCTCCCAGACTGTGACCCGCGGTTCCCTCAGGCTGAATCCCCGCGACCTGCAAAATCCTCAGAGCAGCGATACTCACCATGGTAATGGCGGGCTGAGCGTAATTTGTTTTTGTAAGTTTCTCGGCAGGTCCCTCACTTATAGTTTCCACAAGATCGTGCAGTCCGCTGAATTCATAGGTTTTCCCTAGAAATTCAGCAGCTTCCGGGTAGTCTTTGAGGTGAGCCTGCATGCCCACCGCCTGCGATGCCTGTCCTGGAAACAGAAAAGCAATTCTTCCCATTAAAGTTCCTCCTGTGCATGCGATTGCGTTCTGTTTATTTCAATCACTAAATCAAGATTTCTCTGCCATCCGGGATCCGCCTCCCGGGCCATATCTGCAAGTCCCAGCGCTTCCCGGTAACGACCTTCATTATACAATAGTTCTGAGCCGGTGGATAGAGCAGCAGAAAGCCACCTTCTGCCCATGGCTGTAGGAGTTGTTTCCGACCGGAAAAGCTCAGCCGCCTGAGGAAGCATTGTGTTCCAGTAAACGATCTGGCCGATATGAACAGGGGTTGCCTCCCCGTCAGTATCCAGAGAAAGCATAAGAGACATGTTCTCTCCGATTGTCATCTGGGGATCACCCTGGCACTTCCTTATAAGGAACTGGCAGGGAGCAAGATCATCTGTGTTTGATTTTATCGGTGACTCAATTATTGAAAGCAGTTCATTACCGGATAGAAGCGATTGAAGAAACTCAGGCTCATCCTCTCTGAATCCTGTGGCTGTAAGCTGCTCAGCTGCAACACTGTCTCTAAATATTGATGCAATATCAAGCTGGAGGGGTTCAGCGGAGCCAATCAGGATAGCATGTCTTCCCCCCGCGGAATGCACTGCTACATTGGGAAATATTCTGCTCCAGGTTACAATGATTCTGGTAAACTCTTCCACGGGAAGCCTGTGAAGAGGAACCCATTGAGCGGCGACTCCGCCCGGTTCCAGTCTGGAAAGCACAAGAGAATAGTACTCTTCTGTGTAAAGCAGCCAGCTCTCGCTGGAACCCGGATGTGTCGCGTCACAAACGATCAAATCAAATTTTCTGTCGGAACCCAGAAGGAAGTTCCTGCCATCATCCCCTACCAGCTCAAATCTTGGATCAAGGTCGGGTCTCTGATTCTGCTTCTCGAAGTGAATTGCGGCCAGCACAACCTCGGGACATATCTCCGCACAAACCAGAGTGTCCAGTGGATGGGTAAGCAGCGCTCCGCTGGTTATTCCTCCGCCCATAGCAACAGCCATGGCTGTTTCTGCCTCAGGGTTGTATCCCCATGGCAGATGGCCCAGCAGATAGAAGGCTTCCAGAGAGGCCTGATCCACCGGAACTTCCTCAACTCCGTTTATTCTCAGACTTCTGTGACTGTCCCACTCTCTGCTGAAAACGGTCACTGTGGCTGTTCGGCCCTCCTTAAAGAATGCCAGAGTCATTCCCATTGGCGGTCTTGAGCCCGGAGCTCTCGCGCCGAGAACCAGAAAAACGGATACAGCAGCCCCAATCGGAGCAAGCAGAGACAACATGGGTTTACGGGATTTCCAGAAAGCGAAGAAACCCAGAGATGCGTTCAAACATGCCAGAAGAAGAACCGAGGGGGTTACTCCAAGGAACCTGAAGAGAAGCTGAGAGGCAATTATGGGTCCGGCGGCAGCACCCATGCAGTTGGCCATGGAGAGAATTCCCACATCCTCTCCCAGCTTCTGCTCCCTGGCGGCAGCTTTTACCATGAGGGGAAAGGTTACTCCCATAAGCACTGTTGACGGAAGCATGTAAATCATGGCAGTCAGAATATTACCGGAAGTACTGCCGGCCCACCCGCTGAAAAAACTCAATTTCCCGGATAGAAGAGAGAAGCTGCTCAGGGCGGTAAGAGGAATAACGCTTGCCACACCGAGAAGCACCTGGACAACTCCGAAGGATGCAAGAGGATTCCCGGCGGAAGTTGCTATCCTTCTTCCCGCAATACTGCCGATGCCTATTCCCGTCAGCACCATGATTCCCATAGTGGCAAAAGCATAAGTGCTGTTACCCAGCACAAAAGTCAGTTGACGACTCCAGACCATCTCCCAGGAGAGAGCAAGCATTCCACTGATAAAATATACTGAGAGGAAGAACATGCCCGGCTTCACTCCCGTATCTGCTCCTCCGGCGCGTTTTGTCTGAAATCCGGCAGGTTTTATCAGCGCCAGAGAAACAATGGTCAATGCGGCTCCCGCAATAAGCGTAAGGGTAATTCCAATGGCCTCCAGGAGTATAAACCCCGCAAGAAATCCGCCCAGAGCAGACCCCAGAGAATTCAATCCGTAAAGTCTGGAAACTCTTGCCGCGCCTCCCTGCCCTTCCACCAGTCTGGCCATGGCAGGCACAATTCCTCCGGCGAAGAATGTGGCGGGAAAGATCATAAGAAGAGCGATAACAAATCTGGCGGGGATCTGAAGACCGGAAGCATAGAGGGTCGGGTAAACCGCTACAGCGAGAGGAGCGATGAGAAGAGGGATGAATGAGCAGATTGCGGCCCCCGCAGCAGTTAATCTCAAAACAGAGACAGGATTGCCGGAGTACTCTGCTTTTCTGCCGAAATACCTGCCGCCAAATCCCAGACCAAGCATAAAAGCAGAGAGAACAACAGCGGTTGCGTCAATGCTTCCACCGGTTATCAGAAGAAGCTGCCTGTTCCATGCGATCTGCGCAAGAAGGACGCCAACTCCGGATAAAAGCGCGAAAAAAGATATACTCATTACCCTTCCCTGTTTGATTTCACCAGAGGAAACACTTCCCCGACAGCATTCTGTGTTTGCCGGTCAAAGTAACAAAGTACAAACCCGCAGGGGAGTCTCCCCTTATTATATCAACGGAAAGGGGGCAGCTGTTGCCGGAACCTTTCCACAGAGAGATGATCTTTCTCCCCGCAAGATCATAGAGAGCCAGTTCGCCCGTTTCCTGATTGCACACCGAAAAAGAAACCGATGTTCTGCCTTCCGAGCTTG
>JAUVIS010000178.1 GCA_030592635.1 Candidatus Fermentibacteraceae bacterium
GGAATTCAGTATCAAGGGCAACCACCGGCTTCCTGCGAAGATCTTTTATCAGGTTGTTGAATGTCTCCTGATCTTTGATCAGGTCAGGATATGATGTCACTGCTCCTCCACCGCTTCGGAAGATTCTTCGTGGAATGGACAATAAACCTCTCCATTTCTCAGCTCGTAGTATTTGTATCCGTTGTCCGGGCACCTGTATCCTCCCCTTCTTCCAAATTCTCCATCGCTGAGGATGAATATTTCCTCAAGGGTTTCGGGGTACTCGTATCCCGCCTCAAGATATTGATTAAGCTCAGAAACAACAGAGTCTCTTTTCAGAGCACAGGTATTTGAGCTGATAACTATTCCATCGCCAAGATGACCTTCCGGGCAGACAACAACACCGGTTTCCGTATTGTACTCATAGGATTTTCCCGACACGGGGCAACACCCGTCCGGATCAGCCAGTGCATTCTCGCGGCAGAGCATTACAGCGGAACCGAGGATATTGTCCAGGGCTGTGTCATGTGTAACATGAATGCCGTCTTCCGTGCTGAACCAGATAACTCTGCTGCCGGCCTCTCCCGTCGAGCCTGTCATCCGGAGACCCCGGCTGTCCGTGCCGTCAAACCTGAAATCCGCTGGAACTGCGGAACCTTCCAGTCTGCCGAGAAACTCAAGAGACAAACCTTCAGCAGTTGCGGGGGACATCATGAATCTGGCTTCCGCTGTATTGCCCGTACTCAGCGCCAGAGAATAGGACTCGACAGCTTTCTTGAGTTTCACTCCAAGGCTGTGAGGCCTGACAAGAAAAGCAAAAACAATGGCGAGAGCCGGAAGGCACGCTATAAGGAGAACTCTCCTCATTCAGTCCTTCTTCCGGAGCCTGAATTTTCGGGATCAGAAGTCGTTGTTCTGCCTCCCGTTCCAACGCTGAAAATATCTCCCAGATCAAGCCCCATTCCGCCAATAAAAATTCCCCATTCCTTGTTCACATTCTGACCACTGAGTCGGTAGTAAATGTCCACTTCAAGTTCCAGCTGGCTGTTGTCCAGTTCTATACCTGTACGAAGATCCACATAAGAAACCTCGCTGCCGGAGATTTCCTCGGAATCCACTTCCGTTTCTCCCCTGGTAATCATCTCAAATCCGGCGTGGAAATTCAATTCACGGTTTACGGGAAGGATCAATCTGGCTTCTCCACGCAGTTCCATGCCGGGAGAAGTATCCGCGGAATCACGAGGCGCTCCCGGCACCTGATCCCATGCGGTAAAGTAGTGGCGCAGCCCCGCAGATGCCTGAAGTCTGGGTCCGGAGGTTCCCCCCGAAACGGGCACTTCAACTGTTCCGGATACCTCAATGGCAACATGTCTGTCGCTTTCAGTGTAATCACCCGTATCCAGGGTACCCTTCAGAGTGGGTCGCAGAGCCCCCCTCAGAATGAACTGAGGATCTCTGGACATCCAGCCGTCCAGGCAAATCCATGGATCGGCTATTCCTACTCCTGTGGTGTCCCCCGGGCCGGATATCTGCAGGAAGCCAGGAACAATCAGGCTTATGGTATGGCTGGATGTAAGACCGTATCTGCCGGCCCACAGGAATCTCACCACTCCATACCCTTCACGGTAATCGTAAAGACTGTCAAAGTTAAGTGTATCGGTTTCCCAGTACTGACTGAATCCGAAGTACCCCAGAGCATATTCTCCCGAAGTACCTGTAACGGGAAGGACATGGCTGAGATATCCGTAGGAAAGAGGATCCCACGCCAGAGCAATCGCCACAAGGAACACAAGGACAAACAGGGCTGTTTTCATTTAGACCATTTCCTCTCTGTTCACCGTAAAATTCTGAAATCCGCAGGACACTCACTGGCGGGTTCTCTGTTCAGAATTGTCAGACTCTCCACCCGGGCATAGCCCGAACCCCTGCCGCAAAGCAGAATCATCTCCTCAACGCTCCCGCTCACACCACAGAACACGGCTTCCACCGAACCGTCGGGCATATTGGACACCGCACCGCCAAGACCAAGGCACTGCGCATGCTTCATCGTCCAGAATCTGAAGCCCACACCCTGAACCCTTCCAGTGGCTCTAACGCGTACCTTAATATAATCATCCGTGCTATTCATAATTACCGTTTTTATAGGACAGCCGCTCCCGCAGGTCAAGCTGGTGAATCCGGTCGGTTGACCGCAATGCCGAATATTGGCATGCTTCGTGGGATGGTAAATGTTTTTTCTTTTCAAAAAGGAGGGGTTCAATTGAAAAGGGTTATTCCAGCATTTCTTGCTGTTCTGGTTTCCGTTTCCTTCGCTGCTCCATCAGTATGGGGCATCCCGGGGCTTCACAGGGTGAACAGTGCTATGCCTCTGGGCTTCAACGAGATGTCATTTAAACTGGGAGTCTCTTACTGGACAGCGGCCAACGACTACACGAACTTCATCTATCACAGCCACTATCTGCCTCAGACTCTTCTCTTTCCGGAAATAACTGAAACGGAACACACCGGACAGGGAATACTCAGTCTTGCCTACGGCGTCTGGGACTATGTCGATCTTGCCGCAAATGCGACTTACTCAGGCACAATGCTTGAAAGAGATCTTTATGAGGAACGCTCTACCGGACACTGGGAGGAAGTTCAGGGGTTCGAGAGCGTCAACATAATTCTTCACGGTGGCTACAATCCCATTCCCGGCGTTGAGGATATAGTCTGGGTCGGAGGGGATTTCCGTCTTGGGTTCGCTCCCGCGGACACCGCATATCTTCACAACCTTGATGATCCCGACGGCAGATGGCACACGGGGCAGATGATCAGCACTGCGCGTAAACCCTTCACTTCCACCGGAAACAGTAACTACTCAATGGATTTCCTTGCAACTGGAGATTTCGGACGCTGGCTGCCCATGGCTCCCGTCAAAGCTCATCTTAACTTCGGATACGCCAAATACACCCAGAACTACCACTTCACTGACTTCCGAGTTGCGGCAGATACCGTTGGCTGGGCCTACTCTGACTCCACGCTGATTGCCCTTGAGGTTACCGACGGTATTTTCAACTTCGGTTTCGGCGTTGAGATACCTACTCCATACGCAGACATCTTCTTCGAGTATACAAACCAGAAGCTTCTTGACCGCGACAATGCAAATGTATCCTACTTTACACCTGGAATCAGGTTCAAAAACAATTCAGGCACCTTCATTGACATCTCCTTCGACCTGAGCACAAGCAAATTTGATCCTCTGTATTACGATCTGGGCCATGGTCTCTATCAGACAGACAGCATAGTTACAGAAGCTCAACGCGCTGAAAGAGCACCCCTTCCAATAGGCGGAACTTTCGACTGGGGAGTGGGGCTTGCGGTCGGATTCTCCTCAGACATGATGGGCAAAGAAGAGAAATCCAATCTTGCCACTCTCAGCGGAATAATAACAGACTCTCTTACCGGAGGGGCCGTCTTTTCAACAATCACTTTCCCCGGTGTTCCCATTGCCAATGTAACAAGTGATGAAACCACCGGCTTCTACACCCACCGGATTCCTGCCGGCGAGGTTCCCGTCACCGTTGTTGCTCCGGGATACCGCGATGCCAGCGCTGTAGTTGTTCTCGGTCGCGATCAGTCCGTCTCTCTTGACTTCGCGCTGGTTCCCAACCTTGGAACAATCAGCGGCTCCGTAAGGGATGGAGAAGGCAGGCCTATAGCCAACGCCTCTGTAACCATTGGCAGCACAGATCCCGTTACCGTTTCAACCAGCTCTGTGGGAGTCTACTCCGCGCAGGCTGAAGCGGGAACCTGGCCTGTGGCGGTACAGGCGGACGGTTACATTTCAGACAATCAGACTACCACCATTATTGCCAATGAGACTGTAAGCGTTTCGTTCACCCTTCGTGCCGCGCTCCGCGCCGGTGAAGTTATGAGCTTCGACAACATCTACTTCGCTTCTGGAAGCTCCAATCTTAAGCC
>JAUVIS010000069.1 GCA_030592635.1 Candidatus Fermentibacteraceae bacterium
TCAAGGGTATGTTCGGCCTGTCCGTAACCACTCGGGGAGGTGGAATAATCAGTGGAGACTGGTTACCCTCGATGGTGACTCGTCTGGGAGGTTACGGTACCCTCAGAGGTTATGTGAAAGACTCATGGAGAGCAGGCGCATGGGGTATTGCCTCACCTGAAATATCACTGGGCGAAACAGCGACACAGGTTTACATATTCTCTGATATTGGAGTGCTTGATACAGCGGACAATGGAATGCAGTACCCGATTTCAGCAGGTCTGGGCTTGAGAGGAACAACAGGCGGGCTTCGTTTTGATGCCGGCAGCGGCTTCCCGGTAGACAAAGGCCCCGCCTCCGCCAGATTCTACCTTTCAGCTCTGATCAGCCTGTAGGAACTACATAAGTTTTGTGCCGCATTCACCGCAGAATCTTGTTCCTGCCGCGTTCTCTGCTCCGCATTTAGGGCACTTTCCCAGCCCCAGAGTCTCTCCGCAGTTGTTACAGAATTTACCTTCGCCTGCCGGTTTTCCGCACTTGGGGCATATGGTCTGCTTGCTTTCAATCTCACCTGTAAACACCTGGGTTGTTGCTGCCTTGTCCTGGATATCCTGTGCTGCTTTCTGCGCTTTGGCTGCAGCAACTTCAACATTAATTCTCGGAGCGCATACTGTGCAGAGCCCTTCCTGTTCATTCCAGTCATTTTCGCAAGCCCATTTTGTACATTTAGGGCATCTGTGAAAATGTTCCTGTGATTCGTTCTGTGCTTCCCCAAATGCTTCTTCGTGTTCTTTATGCCATTCGGGAGACATACCTGAAAATTTCTCACCCAGAACATCTGTTCCTCTTGATACAACAGAACCAATTCTGTAGTTACCGGTGAGAGATGCGGCAGCACCCAGTAGTTTTCCAATATTTTTAAAGAATTTTCCCTTCTTATGCGATTTGGATTCAATAAATCTCGTTTTGAATCCTTCCCTGCATAAATCACAGTAAAATGTAAACTGAAATCCCGCTTCCGTGCTGTTGTCCTTGTAGTTGTCGTTGAAACTTATCAGCCTTCCATCATTGGACATCTTAGTTATCCCCTTTCAATGGTTTATTGCATTTTACACACTTATCGCCTACTGGCGGTTGTTCTTTTTTACACTTCCTGTTTGGACATACAACAACCAATCGGGCATCACAATGATCACAATAATCACCGAAGAATGTTTTTTCACCACAATGAGGACATTCTATTATCAAATCCAATCCGCAGTGTGGACATTTGATGTAATCCCTGTCAACTGGATTATGGCATTTTTGACATCGCAGTGAATCAAGGGGATTTACTTTACCGCAGTATGGACACACATTTGAACCTGAAGTCACCAGCCTGTCACAGTACCGGCATGGATGTTTGTATCCGGACATATACTGTACCTCCTTCAAGCCTGCTCTTGTTGCTCAACGATATCTGTGTTTTGCTTTCTCTTTCTATCTTTCTTCCATTTTACTTTGTCATCTTTTGCGTTCACATTGAATTTCAGCAGATCCATAGAATCTTCTTTCCATTGTTCTACTGAGGAATGAATCACCCTGCCGATAAAAAGACTGCGCAATTCCCTGAGTTCAGGAATTACCCGTATTGCGTACTGATACTTTTTATAGCGCGGCTCACTGATTTTCTCGTCAGACAGGTAAATCGGCTCTCTTCGGAAATTAATTGCCAGCATACAACGATTTATATTCTTTAATAGACGGTTACACGCTGTATGCAGATATTCCATGTCGTTTAACCCGGAATAGTCCTTTCTGCTTATCAGCCTGAAGAAATAGGTTGCTTTCCCGGCACCTTCTGTTGAGCCGGCTTCCATTGCGATAGCATTGCCCGGGGCTGTGTGATTCGTGCTGTATACAGGAATCAGAAACCACATGTATTCTCCTGTCATGCCTCCCATCAAGTCTTTCTTCAATCCAATACAAATTTTATCTTTCTGCGATAGTGTTTCCAGAAATTTGTATTCCTCTTTTATTCCAATTACCTCAATTCCTTTCTCCAGTGCATTCCAAATCTCAGGAGATATGGTTTCAATATCACTTCTCTTTGCTGCTTTGCCCTCTTTCATGAAGCGGGATATCCTTCTGATAATGGATGGATTCGCCTGAGGTAATAATTCCTTTAAGGATGTCTGAACTTTTATTGAAAGCTCGTTCACAACTTCCGAGAGCGTTCTGATAAATGAATCGTGCTTTTTACCCATTTGAGAAATGATGAATTTTTCCCCGTAACCTGTTTTGAATGTAAGTTGATAATTTTCTTCAATGATGGTTGAAATATCACAGTAGGGTACTCTCATGAGTTCTCCCTTTTCAGGGATTATCAGTATTGCCGTTTCATACAGATATGGAAGACATTTACCGTGTCTTTCATTTCCGTCTCCATCAAAGTATCTGAATTCTCCTTTTATGCCTGATTTCCTGAGAGTATCGGTTATAAGCATATCATCAAGGATGAGTTTATTGTATAGTTTAGAAAGTATTCTCAAAAAGTCTTCGTGTTTATAACCCAGACTGGAAAGGGTCAGTATTTCTTTGGAGGAGAGCACGAGACTTATTTTGTAATCATTGTCTGAAATGCTGACTATATCTCTTAGCGGGCAGAAGAAAGCTTCTCCGAATTTCGGCAGAAGGGAAAAATCATTCTCGCTGATTTGCGCCTCAGCCTCAGCCCCTTCAATCATTTCTCCGTACTCATCACACAAATTGTAGTATGCTGAACATTCAAAAACAATCCGTCGCCTGTTATCGTCATTCATAATTCACCCCAAGCAGTCAGGATTCATAATTTATGGCATCCATAACAATACACCGGAAAACTATCTATGCTTCAAGTCAACTCATATACCCCTGTGCAGTATAGTGATAATATGGAAGATGTTATACCCTGTCAAATCTGCAAATTGACAGTGGAGCGGCAGAACAATCTTATTCCAGTGTTATTACATTCCGGAATGGAATATGACCATTGTCAGCTCTGCTCTGATGCCGAAGAGTATTTTCAGTAAAGAAGTCTCAGGTTCTGCCGGATTTTATCCTTCTGCGGTTATCAGTTAGTTGTCCGGCATTGACATGACTGTGACAACTCTTATAATGGCAAGCAGGGGGGGCATTAACCTGGATACGGAAGGAGATATTATGGTCAAGCTGATAAGAGTGTTACTGCTTGCTGGCGTGGTTCTCGGATTTGCGGGAGTGGCAATTGCCGATCCGCCCGAGACTATTGAGGTGGACGGGGTTACCTACACACTTCTCATAATAGACGGTGAAGTATTCTACGAAAACGATGATGGAGAGATTTTCACCTACGATGGAGAGAGTGGTGAGGTTCTGGACGCCGAGGTTTCCTTCCCGGATTAACTGACAGCTGACAGGCGGGGGAATTCATTCCCCGGCCTGTACTTCTTCAATGTTCCAGAATGGCGGCAGAGGGTTGTTGACTATCCTCTCCGCCATTCTTTCAATGTTTTCTTTCTTCACACCGTGAATATTCCTGGGGAAAGCTGTGTCCGGGGTGGCTATGATTCTGATTATTTTTACAGGGATGCTGAATGCCTGCGCCAGAGAATAGTAGGGGGCTATTTCCCAGGCGGATGTGTTGGTGTTGTCCACCACCAGTGTGATTCTGCAGGAATCCTCCGCGCAACTGTTCAAGTGGAGTAATCGCGCGGTGAAATTTCTGAGGCATGATGAGTGAGCGTCCGACAGTTTTAGTGGATCAAACCTGTACCGGCCGTTGTTGTCATGAAAAAAATTGTCTGCGCTGAACACTTCGGTCATGTATGGATTTGTGTTTTTCCTGACCCAGGTTGACTTGCCTGCTCCCGGAATTCCGCTGGTTATGATTACCTGTTTTACTCTACTCATCACAGACTTCAAGCATTTCTTCAAGTATTTTCAGATCTTCTTCTCCCTCAGAGTCCAGGCTGTACCTCTCCTTTAGCCTGATAGCCTCACTGTATTCCTCCAGGGCTTCTTCCGTTCTTCCCATCTCAAGAAGAGATCTGCTTTCTCCAATTACATGCCCCGCGAGTGCCGAGTGATCCTCTGCCAGAGAACTTCTCTTGAAAGCTTCTTTGAAGCAGTTGATTGACATCTCAAATCTGTCTGTTTTCCGCATCAGCGATCCAAGGTTTGACAGAGCTCTAGCCTGCGTGGTCAGGGCGTTCACAGCACAGGCGAATCTTAAAGATTTTCTTGCTTCATCAACAGCTTCCTGTATTCTGCCCATTTTAGAGAGAACCCCGGAAAGATTCAGATAGCCGACCGCCAGGACACGCTTGTCTCCTGTTCCTTTCATCATATCCAGTGATTCTCTGATGTATTTTTCAGCCTTTTCGTGTTGTCCATCCAGTTTGTATGCCAGACCAATGTTTGCGTGAAAGGTCATTATCCCTCTGGTATGCCCGATCTCCTTCGCGATCAGAATAGCTCTCTCAAGGTTTTCAATCGCGTTCTTCGATTCGCCGTACCTTGCCAGTTGACCGCCCAGATTGCCCAGTGTGATACACTCACCTCTTTTATTGCCTGTTCTGCGGTGAATGGCAAGAGCCTCGCGGTACTTTTCAATTCCCGCTTTTCTGTTTCCCATGTTGATTTCAATCTGTCCCATGTAAGCCAGTGCGTTTGCCTCAATGGACATGTTTCCACATTTTTTTCCCAGTTTGTATGTTCTGGAATAATGTGTCAGCGCATCTTTCATGCTGCCTGAACGCTGCATGAGTATACCCATGTTGCCGTGAAGTTTCGCCAGTGTCACGGTATCCAGAGAGTCTTTATAATCGAGGGCCTTGTTCAAAGCGGAAAGGGCTTCAGCTTTTCTCCCCAGAGCAAGATACACTGCCCCGGCAGATCCCTGGGAATAAGCGGCGATATTTCTATCTCCTGCGGATTCTGCTGTCTCTATCGCCAAAATGTAATCCTTCAGAACTTCCTTCAAAGGCATTCCAAGGTTTTCTCTCGCCTTGGCAAGAAACGAATAGATTTGCGCCAGCTCTCTGCCGGAGAAGAGGGGTTTTATCTTCTCCGCGGTGTCAATGGCAAGCTGAAACTTGCCCATGATTATATACAGGCGCGTGTCGAAGTACTGGAGCTGCTTTAAGTGAGGGCTTTTATCGGTGGTTCTTTCATGGAGTGCCAGGGAAAGGGTTTCTGCCCTGTTCACATCCCCTGCGTCAAGACATTGATCTATGGCGCTGAAAAGCCAGGGTACAGCTTTGTTCCCGGAGCCTGATTCTGTCCAGTGTCTGGCAAGTGTGATGGCTCTTGTTGTCTTTTCTTCCTGAGTCAGATTTTCTGAAAGAGTTTCAGCAGCTGCTCTGTGAATTACTGCCTTGTTTTCCTTCAGTATTGTCTCGTATACAGTCTCAAGCATAATTGAATTTGTAAAATTGAAATTATCATTTTCGTCGGTATTGAGGAACCCCATATTCTGAAGTCTTGAAAGAAAAATTCTGCCGGAGCCCTCTATAAGTCTGGAACAGATTGAATCAAAGCTGTTCTCTTTGAATCCGTTTCCCAGAACGGAGGCAATCTGGAGCGCATTGGTTTCTCTGGAATCCAGAATTGTGAGCCTTGCGTGCAGGAAGGACTTGCTGTTGTCTGAAACAATCAGATCCAGCTTTCTGTCAAGATACCAGTTGTTGTCGCAGTCTCTGCCGATGATTCCGGCTTCAACCGCGTGCAGCACCAGTTCGGTAACAAGCAGCGGATTCCCGCCTGTTCGTTCCATGAGAAAATCTGCGAATCTCTCACCTTCTGATCCTTCCGGTGTTCCCAGTATGTTTTCCAGCAGCAGGAGAACGGTTTGTCTGTTCAGCCCCGTCACTGTAAGCATCTCTGCCGATGCCGCAAGATTTTCACTGGGATCGGTTCTTGAAGTAACAAGAAGAAAGACACCGATGTCGCGGAGTGATCGGCTGATTTGATCCAGCAGCCTGAGAGAGGCTGTGTC
Organism: Candidatus Fermentibacteraceae bacterium; assembly: GCA_030592635.1. Lineage (GTDB taxonomy): Bacteria > Fermentibacterota > Fermentibacteria > Fermentibacterales > JCC-6 > Sabulitectum. Next base: position 5,975 of record JAUVIS010000069.1, read on the forward strand.
AGCCCAGTGAAGATCCTCAATGAGTATTATCAGATTCTGTTCTGCTCTCAGTTTTCTGATTTCAACCATAATCGTTCCGTATGGATCGAATGTGCCCTGTTTCATCAGGGGCAGCCATGTGCCGAGGGGCTGCTGATCCCAGAGCCTGTTGTTCAGCCTGACTACTCGTGCATCCTTGCTGGAGACGGTGGACAGAAAGGCTTCAACCAGGCGGGTTTTTCCTGATCCGGGTTTTCCCGTTACAATAATGGGAGGCTGATTGAACCATTGCAGATACAATTCGAAGGCAGATACAAGTTGTTCCATCTCCTTTTCTCTTCCGAGAAGGGGAGTGTTGGCAATAAGGGGGTGAACCGCCGGCATATCAGCCTTCTCAACAGGTGTCCAGGCACTCAGGTGACTGTTTACTGAAAAGCTTTTCCAGTTGAAAAACTGTTCACAGGATAATTTGGTTTTATCTGACACCAGAACTTCTCCCGGGGGGGCTGTGTTCTCAAGCAGTTCAGCCAGTTTCACGCATTCCCCTTGAACAGCTGCGGTATTCTGCGAATTACGGGTGACTGTTGCCGGTCCCCAGGCAATTCCCACACTGCCGGTGAGATTCAGCAGATTCACCTCTGAATCGATACTCTTACCTATCATATCAAGAGTGTTCAGGATTCTGAATGCGCAGTCAATCGCCCTCTGGCAGGATTGCTCCGCGAGTTTTGTCGCTCCGAAAAGGGCAACAATTTCATCCTGACTACTTTGCTTGAATTTCCCTCCGCAGGTTGACACGCATAAGGCAAGTTCCTCCATTGTAAGTAATTTGAACTTTCTGGTCATTTCTTCATCAGCAATATTGGGGAAATTATTAAAGCCCTTGATTTTTGTACACAGAACTGCAACTTCTCTACTCTCTCCGGGAAGAAGAGCTATAGCGGTTCCCGTTCTGCCCGGTTCAAATGAGCCAAGTACTCTGTTCAGCGCGCGGTCGATTTGATTCAAGAAAGCCCTCCAGAAAATTAGTGCCAGTGCAAAACTAAAGGAAATAGCACAGGAAGCCAATAGTTGGTTTGTGCCCTTGACTATATTATTATCTGTTCATATAGTCATGTCATGGAAATGCAAAAAGTATTCAGGGCGCTGGCGGAGAGAAACAGACTCAGGATAGCTCTTCTTCTGGAGATGGGGCCGCTTAATGTATCAGAGATAGTGTCTGTGCTTGGACTGTCGCAATCCAATGTGAGTCATCACCTTAAGCTTCTTCTGGATGCTGATGTTGTTCATCGTTCCGGCAGGGCGAACTGGGCATTTTATTCTAATCGCAAAGGCAGCACCCTGGTTGAAGGTCTGGTGAAAACTGCTTTTCAGAACAGGCATGAGCTGGTAGGATTTGAGGAAGACATGAACCGCCTGGCTCACTGTTACGCGTCGCGAAGAGACAGCTCCAGACACTTTTTTGATACTGTTGGCGAAGACGGCTGGAAGGATCTCAGTAAAAAACTTCCACACACAGATGAGTATCTGCCTTTCATTAAAAAGTATCTGGGGAAAAGTGAACTTGTTCTTGAGGTGGGTACCGGTGATGGCGGCATGATTCCATTTCTGCTCTCCTGCGCGGATCAGGTGCTGGCCGTGGATAATTCCCGGGAGATGCTGGGCAGTGCTCTGAAGTTTGTTGTATCTGAAAAAATGAACACACGGGTTGAGCTGAGGCTGGGAGATGCTGAACACCTTCCCGCAGGAGACTCTTTGGCCGGTGCTGTGTTTATGCACATGCTTCTTCACCACTCGGGCAATCCTGCTCAGGCGGTGCACGAGGCTGTCAGGGTTCTCAAACCGGGAGGTGTTCTTGTTGTTGTTGACCTTCTGGAGCACTCGAATTCAGAGTTCAAAATTCAGCAGGGGGATCTGTGGCCGGGTTTCGCAGAAGAAAGAATCAGGGAGTTCATGATTGAATCAGGGCTTTCAATAGCAGCTGAAGGTAAATTCAACAGAGAAACCGTTCTCGCGGTTGCGGGAATGAAAGGAGAAAGATAAATGGACTGCAGGATAAAAGATATATCCCTTGCTGATTATGGAAGGCGTGAAATAGAAATAGCAGAGCACGAAATGCCGGGGCTTGTTTCAGTAAGAACCAAGTTTGGTGCAGAGAAGCCTCTTAAAGGGCTCAGGGTAATGGGTTCACTTCACATGACCATTCAAACCGCTGTTCTTATTGAGTCTCTTGAGGCTATTGGGGCGGATGTAAGATGGGCAAGCTGCAATATTTTCAGCACACAGGATCACGCCGCCGCTGCCATCGCGCAGAGCGGCTACCCTGTTTTCGCCTGGAAAGGTGAAACACTTGAGGAATACTGGTGGTGCACAAGGCAGGCTCTGACTTTCCCCGGCGGGAAGGGCCCGAATCTGATCGTTGATGATGGTGGAGACGCTACAATGATGATTCATATCGGCGTTGAGCTTGAGAGAGAGTATGAGACAACCGGAAAATTTCCCGAGGTCGGGGAAGGCCCCGAGGATATGGTCAGGCTTCGCGAGAACCTGATTGATGGTCTTGAAGCTGCTCCGAAGTTCTGGCAGGGTGTCGCGGAAGAAATGATAGGCGTAAGCGAGGAGACAACAACGGGAGTTCATCGTTTGTACCAGATGATGAAGGATGGAAAGCTTCTTTTCCCGGCTTACAATGTTAACGATTCTGTAACAAAAAGCAAATTCGATAATCTGTACGGGTGCAGAGAATCTCTCGCAGACGGTATCAAAAGAGCAACTGATGTTATGATAGCGGGGAAAATCGTTGTTGTGGCCGGTTACGGTGATGTTGGCAAGGGCTGCTGCCAGTCAATGCGCGGTCTTGGCGCCAGAGTTCTTGTTACAGAGATCGATCCCATCTGCGCTCTTCAGGCAGCAATGGAAGGCTACGAGGTTACTACCATGGAAGATGCTCTTTCTGAGGGAGACATCTTTGTAACAACCACAGGTAACTGCCGGGTAATAACAGCAGATTACATCAGTCGAATGAAGGATCAGGCGATTGTGTGCAACATCGGTCACTTCGACAATGAGATCGAGGTGGAAGAACTTGAGAAATGGCCCGGAGTACAGAAGATCGAAATCAAGCCCCAGGTGCACAGATTCCTCTTTCCCGATGGACACTCAATCTATCTTCTCGCCGAGGGGCGTCTTGTAAACCTGGGTTGTGCCACGGGTCATTCCAGTTTCGTAATGAGCAGCAGTTTTACAAACCAGTGTCTCGCACAGATTGCCCTGGCGGAAGAGAGACCTGCCGTTGGAGTTTACATGCTTCCCAAGATACTGGATGAGGAAGTGGCGAGGCTTCACATTGGAAGACTGGGAGTTAAGCTTTCCACACTTACAAAGGATCAGGCTGATTACATTGGCGTGCCGGTGGACGGGCCCTACAAGCCGGATCACTACAGATACTAAAAGCATTTCCCGGATTGTGTATATTGCCGTCCTTTCCTGTAAAAGAAGGGGCGGCTTTTTGTGAGAAGAATTCTTGTTCTTGGCTCCGGTGGTGCCGGTAAAACAACTTTCGCAAAGCAGCTTTCCGAGAAGACCGGTCTTCCTCTGATTCATCTTGATCTGCATTTCTGGATTATGACAGGATAACCTGTACTCTGGGGGTTCTAAAACGAGTTATTACCCACAGGGGTCTGATCAGAGATGATATGCCTGATGGATGTCCGGAAAGATTCAATATTGAATTTATGAGGTGGATCTGGAATTACTCGTCCCGAAGCAGACCACTAATCCTGAGAGCACTTAAGAAAGCACGTTCCTCTGTAAATATTCACATTGTCAGAAACAGGAGAGCCCAGCGAAGACTATTCATTGAGCTGTGTTTCATGCATATTCCCATTTAAAAACAATAAGGGAGTATGATAGTTTGCGGACTGTACGAACCATTTGCACCACACCACCGGGCTGTCACAACGGCTGCGGGGTAATCGCTCTGATTGATGAATCGGGAAGGGTCAGGGAGATCCGGGGGGATCCGTCGAATCCTTTTAACAGCGGGGCACTATGTCCCAGGGGAGCAGCTCTCCCCGAAACGGTTTACCATTCCGACAGGCAGCTTCACCCTCTTGTAAAGACGAAGGCAGGCTGGAGGAAAGCATCATGGGAAGAAGCTCTGGGAATGGCCGGGGACGCGTTTCTTGAAGCCAGAGAGAAGCATGGTGCCTCAAGTGTGATATTCTGCAAGGGAACAGGCAGAGATATCGGCCCCTGGCTGTCCCGCCTTGCTTACGGTTTTGGCAGTTCCGAGTATTACGCTCTGGGTCCTGGAAGCGGCAGCGCCTGCCTGATGCCGCGCATGAGTGTTACAAATGTTCTTTTCGGCGGATTCATGGTTGCCGATTGCTCACAGTATTTCCCCGACAGGTACAACGATTCCAGATGGCGACTGCCGGAGTGTATTCTGGTATGGGGTTCAAATCCTGTAGACTCCAATCCTGACGGTTTTCTGGGGCAGTGGATAGTTCAGTGCCTGAAGCTTGGCTCAAAGATGATAGTAGTTGATCCAAAAGAAACATGGATGGCCCGAAGAGCTGATATTCATCTTTCCATTAACCCCGGCACTGACGCCGCACTTGCTATGGCTTTTCTTCATGTACTCTTTAAAGAAAATCTGGTGAAACGGGAATTCACAGACCGGTGGGTGAATGGTGCGGATAAGGTGCGTGAGCAGGTTAGTCTGTTCTCTCCGGAAAGAGCATCTTCTGATTGCGGAGTTCCTGCCGAGGATATTCTGTCTGCCGCGCAGCTCTATGGCCGGTCGGAACCGGCAGCTCTTCACTGGGGTGTTTCAGTGGATATGTCACCCTCCGCTCTTGGAACTGCCCATGCCCTGACCTCTCTTGTTGTTCTCTCGGGAAACCTTGATGTACCGGGGGGGAACATCATTGTAACCGATCCCTTTGGAATAAGCCGAAGGGGAGTGGACAGAGAGCTGGCTTCCAGTTTGCAGAAAACAAAGACCGGTGTTGCCGAACATCCCATGATTGGCAGCGGAGTACCCTATGCTCAGGCGGATGTTCTGCTGAATGAGATTGATAAAGGTCGCCGGGTGGAGTGCGCGTGGTATCAGGGAACAGGAATAACTGCAAACGGTTTCGCTGAACCGAAGCGTGCTGGAAAACTTCTGAGCAGAACAGGATTTTCCGTCATGGTTGACCTGTTTATGAGCCCCGCCGCAAATGAACTGGCAGATATCTTTCTTCCCGTATGCACCTGTCTGGAGCGGTCAGGTATTCGTAACTGGTGGTACCAGCTTGCCGCTTTTGACAAAGTGATTGAACCTCTCGGAGAGAGCCGCTCGGATATGGACATTGTTCTTGCCTTCGGCAGAATAGTAGCAGAGGAACATTTCCCCTGGTCGGATGTTGCCGGGTGGTTTGATCATGTTCTGGAACCCTCCGGCTGCACCTGGCGTGAACTTTGTCAGAAGGGATGGCTTATGCCGGGAACAGAATACAACAAGCATGAATCCCGAGGAAGGTTTAACACAACGACCGGAAA
>JAUVIS010000187.1 GCA_030592635.1 Candidatus Fermentibacteraceae bacterium
CAGGTATACGGACAGGTTCCACGAATGATTACACGACTGTAGAGTCTCTGAAACTCACTGGAAACAAAAAGACTTTCAGCAACGGCCAGACCGGATGGTTCACCTGCCACATTAAAACTGATGATATCAGGCTGCATCTCAAGTATGTAATCAGGGTTACAGACATTGTGCCCGAGAAGACCCCGCTTATCTCCATCTCCCTGATTCAGAGCCAGAAACCTGTCATTCAGCCCCAGCATATCAAGCGACGGCAACTCAGACCAGTATGGCAGAGATCCCGCGGCGGTAACTGCGAGAAGAGGTTCCCGCTCTCCGAAAGCTTCTTTTAAAACCAGAGCTGTTACCTGCCCGTCCCATTCCCACTGTTCCTCACGAGCAGCCATATTCCGGGAATCGGTATACTGCAGCGCGACAAAAAGAAGCAGTATCGCCGCAAACAGGAAAATTGTTCTGAAATTTCTTTTGATCTGTGGAAATTCTTCAATACTGATCCAGGTAAAAAGAACCACCAGGGGAACAAAATGTCTATAGGCCGGAAATATGTCTCCCCCTATAAGTATCAGATAGGCAGTCCATACAAGAGCCATCACCGCAGGTAACAGAGTTCTGATATGCCTCCGGCGGACAGCCTTTATGGTTGCTGCAACAGAAAAAAGACTCAGAGGGAAAAGCACAAACGCGCCTCGTATTAAATACTTGATACCGCCGAAGAGGTAGTGCAAAGATGGACGCATCTTAATATGGGCAGTGTTCGGTACATAGTCTCCATAGTAGCCGAGCCGGAAGCCAAGCTGAGCAAGAGTAAACAGAACTGGCAGAATTGCCAGCAGAAAAGATCGTTTTCCATACCCTGAAAAAAGCAGAACCAGAACTGCGGCAAAGGTAAAAAGAACTCCGTCGGGCCTGGTCAGGCACAGCAGCGCAAGGGGAATGGAAGAAGTTAGATACACTGATAGCGTGGCTTCTCTGTTATCAATAATCCGCCAGATCAAAGGAATAGCAAGCGCCAGCAGAGCCGCGACCAGAGGTTGTTCGAGACCTCCGATTGCCCATACCCCGACAGGCGCGGAGAGTACGGCAAAGAGCAGAACAATCATGTGCTGTCTGGAAATTCTTTTTCTGTAAGCAAAGAGAACACAGAACACAAAGCAGAGCATGGAAAGAATTCCCAGAAGACGAACTGTGACAACCCCGCTAATTCCCAGAAATACACCGGCAGCAGTGAGCAGAACCCAGAGGAGGTTGGAGTATCCTTCCACAGCAGGGCCGTCAGTCCATGTGAGTCCTTCGCCATCAGCCAGTCTCATGGAATAGCGCATGGAGATCAGGGCGTCATCTGAAAGAAAAGGCATGTAGATCAAAGCATTCAATATCAGCACAGCCGCAAATGCGAGAAAAACAGGGACAAAGCTGTCCCAGACAAAGATCCGCTTCAAGTTTACCCCACCTTCCTGCAACGCAGTATCGCTTTTATTTGTCAAGTTGCCCGATGGCCTCGACGCTTTTTATTGGGCGGTGTTCCCGTTATTACCCCATTGGAGCAGGTAAAGATTGTAATAGATGCCACGCCTGGCAAGAAGCTCCTGGTGTGAACCTCTCTCCAGTATTCTCCCGTCATCAATTACCAGTATCTCATCACACTTCTGAATCGTTGACAGCCTGTGGGCCACAATGATGCTTGTTCTGCCCTTCATCAGGGTTTCTATAGCTTTCTGGATAAGTTGCTCAGTAGTTGGGTCAACATTGCTTGTGGCTTCGTCAAGAATCAGAATACGGGGATCATGGGCAAGAGCCCTGGCAAAACAGATAAGTTGTTTCTGACCGGTTGAAAGAGTAGCTCCCCGCTCAGCCATTACGGTATCGAAACCCCGGGGAAGCCGGTCAATGAACCCGGTCGCCTGAACCATATCGGCGGCCCCGCGAACCTCTTCCACGGAAAGATCGCTACTCAATCTGATGTTGTCCATTACTGATCTGCTGAAGATAAAGGCATCCTGAAGAACAATGGATGTGTTTCTCCTGAGAGTTTCAATTGAATGCTCCCGGAGATCCGTTCCGTCAAGCAGAATTTTGCCGCTGTCCACATCCCAGAAACGGGTGAGAAGGCTGATGATGGAAGTTTTACCCGCCCCTGTGGGGCCAACCAGAGCAACACTTCTGCCGGGTTCAATGCCGAAATTGATGTCTTTAAGAACCGGAGTATCAGGCTCGTACGCGAAGTTAACATCCTCAAAGACAACTCTGCCTTCAAGTTTCCGTGGTGGAGCAGCATCGGCAGACTGTTCAATCTCGGGCTTTGTATCAAGAATACCGAATATTCTCTCACTTGAAGCCATGGCACTCTGCATTATGTTGTATTTTTCACTCATATCCGAGATCGGTCTGAACATCTGACGGACATAGCTGATGAATGCGACCAGTGCGCCAAGAGTCAGAGCGCCTGAAATAGTACTGAGACCTCCATAGATAAGAACAATCGCAGTTCCCGCCTGTGCGATAACATTGATAACAGGTCTGAAAACACCAAAGAGATAAAGCTGTTTCATGCTGATTCTGTAATAGTTGTCGTTGATCTCAAAGTACTTTTCTTTTCTCTTTTCTTCCTGCCTGAATATCTGAACCACCTTCACGCCGGAGATGTCTTCCGCGATGCTTGAGTTAAGTTCAGCCAGATGCTTCCTGACCTTGCGGTAAATGGCTCTTGCCTTCTTCCTGAAAAGAACTGAGACAAAAGTGAAAACCGGAAGCACGGAAAGAGAAACCAGAGCCAGTTTCCAGTCCATGAAGAGGAGTATGGTTATGGTTCCTGCGATAAGAAGAACATCTTTCACCAGGTTGACAAGAACAGCGCTGAACATTTCGTTCAATGCCTCCACATCATTTGAAACTCTTGTCACAAGCCTGCCCACGGGGTTTTTGCTGAAAAAGTTAAGGCTGAGGGTCTGAATGTGATTGAACAGTTCAGTCCGCACATCAAACATGGAACGCTGACCGGCGACCACAAGTGTCATCACATGTCCATACCCGGCGAAAATGCTGACTACAAGCAATCCCATGAATATTAAAGCCAGTCTGGTTATCCCGGCTGCGTCTTTACCCCTGATACTCATCAGCTTGTCCGGGGGTATTTTTCCCAGGTCCCGCTCTGGAACAAGCCAGCAGTCGTTTCGCAGATAGCCTGTTTCTCCCTCATACTGGTCCGCCGGGAACAGGTAGAATGTTTCAGGCATCAGGTGTCCGCCGGAAGCAATAAGATGGGCAACTGCAGGGTCCATACCATCCATTGAGGCTTTTCTGATCAGAAGGCTGTCCGGCGCGATAAATATGAAGTCTCCTTCGGAGGGTTCCATACTCAAAAGACTGTCGCATGCGGAAGGTGTGTCTGTATAGACCTGATACAGTTTAGCGAGATACTTATCTATCCCCAGCTTGGTTATGTAGGGCAGAAGCAGTTCAACTCCAGAAGTAATAAGCATGAAAAACATGGCAAGAAAAACAAGCTTGCGGTGCGGCCCGACATAGTGAAGCAAGCGCTTTATCAGCTTTGAATCGTAGCCTTTTCCTTCAATTGAATCATCGGCAAATGAGTTGTTTCCATGGGGAGGCATCAGAAGTCACCCCCTTCACACCTTTTCACAACCTCTTCTTCAAGCTGCTGCATTCTGTACA